>JAZQSG010000157.1:0-11140 GCA_045630025.1 Acutalibacteraceae bacterium | reverse complement strand
TGCTTGCGGCAAGAAGGGGCGCATTTTCGTGGCTTAGATATTTAAGCCCAACGTGATTATCGCCTGTTACAAAAATTCTTAACATTGGTTACACTCCGTTTTGCTGATTTTAAAAAATTATAGCACGGTTTTGCCCTTTTTTCAACAAAAAAGCATAGCAGATTGCGCTGCTATGCTTTTGCTTTTTATGCCAGTTGGATGGCGCCCACGGGGCAACCTGAAAGGCACTTGCCGCAAGATATGCATTTATCGCCGTCAATATAGGCAACAAAATTTTCAACCTTAATGGCACCCGTCTCGCAGTTTTTGACGCACTTCATACAGCCGATACAGCCGGCCGTGCAGACCTTTCGGGTTTCGGCACCCTTTTGGGTGTTAAGGCAGGTAACAATGGGAGCATCAGCATAGCCAAGAGCCAAAATAGAGCGTGGGCAGGCCTTGCCGCACTTCATACAGCCGATGCAAAGGGCACGGACTACCTTAGCAATGCCGTCAACGATGGCTATGGCGTCGTTATCGCAAACCTTTACGCAGTCGCCAAAGCCCAGGCAGCCAAAGCTGCAGCCGGTGTAGCCACCGCCAAGGGCCGCGGCGGCGTGGCAGGTTTTTAAGCCGTCGTATTGAAATTTGGTTTGAGATTTTGAGTCAACGCCACCGCAACGCACAACAGCCACCCGCTTGCGCACGGGGCCTGCCTCGACCCCCATAATGGCGGCAATCTCTTTTACCGTATCGCCGTTGGCCGCCACACATTTTATAATGTCAATGCCGTCGTTAACTACCGCCTCGGCAAATCCGTCGCAGCCGCTAAAGCCGCAACCACCGCAGTTGGCGCCCGGCAAAGCATCTCGCACGGCCTCGACCCGCTCATCTCCGCTAACGCCGAAAAACTTGCCCACCAAGGCCAATATAAGACCTGCAATCAAGCCGATAACGACAACGATTGAAATAGGTATCAGTATTTCCATAAACTAATTCCCTCCAACCAAGCCATAAACCCCGTGGGGTTTAGCTTGGCTTCGTAAAATACTTAAAATCAGCCGAATATGCTGTTAACCACGCCGCCGAATCCCAAAAACGAGAGGGCAACGATAGAGGCGGCTATAAGGGTAATGGGCAATCCTCTTAACGCCTTAGGTATATCGCAGGATTCAAGACGTCCGCGAACACCTGCAAAGATAACCATTGCCACCAAAAAGCCCACGCCTGCACCCAACGCGTTTACCAAGGATGCTGCAAAGCCAAGACCTTCGGCACCGCCCACTACAACGCTTTCTGAAACAACCTTTTCATAGGTAAGGTTAAGGGTGGTTACACCCAGCACCGCACAGTTGGTGGTGATAAGGGGCAAATATATACCCAAAGCGCTGTAAAGTGGAGGAATAAACCGCTTGATAAGCATTTCGAGAAGCTGAACAAGGGCAGCAATTATAAGAATAAAGACGATGGTTTGCAAATACTCAATTTTATTGGGCACAAGCAAATAGTGATAAACGGGCCAGGTAACGGCAGTGGCAATAACCATTACAAGGGTAACGGCTATGCTCATTGACGCCGCCGTGTTAACCTTTTTGGATACACCCAGGAAGGGGCAAATTCCTAAAAACTTTGAAAGAATGAAGTTATCGGTAAGAATGCCCGACAGAAAAATTATCACAAATATTTTCATTGTGCATCCTCCTTACTTCCGCAAAGGGTGCAGCCGCCGCAATCGCCGCAATCGCCGCAGGTGGGCAGCTTGGCGGCCTCCATTCTTGCTGAACGGCGGTCAAGCTTGCCTGATATTTTGTTGGCCACGGCAATAAGCACGCCGAAAACGAAGAAACCGCCGGGTGGCAAAATCATCAAGCTCATAACGGGCATAAAATCGGGGTAAATCTGCACACCGAAAAGGGTGCCTGCGCCCAACAGCTCACGTATCATACCCATGGTTACAAGGGCAACGGTAAAGCCAATGCCCATGCCTATGGCATCAAGAGCCGATGCCGCCACGGTGTTTTTGCGGGCAAACATTTCGGCGCGTCCCAAAATTATGCAGTTAACAACAATAAGGGGCAAAAAGATGCCCAAAGCATCGTTTATAGCAGGCAAAAAGGCCTTGCACAGCATTTGAACTATGGTTACAAAGCCGGCAATAATGGTGATATAGGCAGGAATTCTTACCTTGTCGGGTATCACCTTTCGCAAAAGTGATATGGTGATGTTTGAGCCAAGCAATACGAAGGTTGCGGCCGCACCCATTCCCAAGCCGTTAAGGGCGGCAGTGGTAACCGCAAGAGTAGGACAGGTGCCAAGCACCAAGCGAAGAACGGGATTTTCTTTGATTATTCCCTTTTTAACAATGTCAAAGGATTTCATTTTTTCCCACCCTCCTTTGCTGCTTTTATGCGGTTAAAATCGTGCATTGCCATTTTGATGGATTTTTTAACCGCTCTGGATGAAAAGGTTGCGCTGGTTACGCCGTCAACCTCATCCACTCGGGCTTCATCGCTTGCGCCCTTAAATCGGTCGGTAAACTCTGACTTTTTAACGTTTTGACCCAAGCCGGGGGTTTCGTCGTCACAGCTGAGCACCTGAATTCCCAACACGGTACCCTCATTGTCAAGGGCGGTCATAACCTTTATTTTTCCGCCGTAGCCGATGGCAGAGGAGGTAAAGATATACCCCACCTCGTCGTCGCCCTTTACAGCGGCATAGGCCTGCTCGCATTGGAAGCCGTCGCCCCAAACCGATTCATACTCGGCATCGGGGATAAGCTCGGCCATAGCTGCCTCGGCAGCCACCGCCTCGTTGGCGGATATGGGCCCCTTCGTAAGGGCGTTTACCCCTGCCAAAGCGGCGGTTATTATTAAGCATATTGCCACCAAAACGGCAACGGGTTTTAATATTTCTTTCATATTAACCCTCCTTTTTTGCCTTAACAGCGCCAAAGGGCTTGCTGGTTACAAGGCGGTCGATGTGAGGAGTGAGAATATTCATAATTATAATTGCAAAGGATACACCCTCGGGCAATACGCCAAAGGTGCGTATAACTGCCGTAATAAGACCGCAACCCAAGGCAAAGATGAATTTGCCCAAATTGGTAACGGGTGCCGTTACGTAATCGGTGGCCATAAATATGGCGCCCAAAAGCAAGCCGCCCGAAAGCAAAGACAATACTATGCCCGTTTCAAAGCCGCTGAAAAGCCAACAGCAAATTGCCGTGGTGGCACAGAAGGTTACGGGAATAATGGGCTTTATAACCTTGCGCAAGCAAAGGTAAAGACCGCCCAAAATAAGAGCTATGGCGCAGGTTTCGCCCAACGAGCCGCCCCTTATGCCCAGCAGCATATCCACAAGGTTGATTTGAACCGAACTGCTTTCGGTTAACGCCATTGGGGTGGGATGGGTTACGGCATCGGCATTTCCCAGCCACTGCAAGGGTGAGGGCCAGGTAGACATTTGGGTGGTAAAGCTCATCATAACAACTATACGACCCGTCATGGCGGGGTTAACGAAGTTTTGACCCAATCCGCCAAAGCACTGCTTAACGACGGCAATGGCAATGGCGCTTGCCAGGGGTGCCATCCACAACGAGGGGGCGGTGGCAGGCATATTAAGTGCCAATATAAGACCCGTTACCACCGCTGATAAATCTCCTATGGTTTGGGGACGCTTAAGCACCTTGCGGCAAACGAACTCGGTAAGCACCGCCGAGGTGATGCTGAGCGCCATAATTGCCAGGCATATGGGGCCAAAAATAACGGTGGCCGCAATGCAAGCAGGCAACAAAGCTATTACAACATCCAGCATTATTCTTTTTGTAGAAATTCCGCTTCTGAAATGAGGCGAGCTTGAAACTATCAGCTTTTCCATTTATTTGCTCCCCCTTACCATTTGTTTTGCTATTCTTAACGACTGAATCAAAGGACGCTTGGCAGGGCAGCCGTAAGAGCAACAGCCGCACTCCATACAATTCATAACCGCAAGTGCTTTTATGCGCTCAACGTCATCGGCGGCAACCGCCTGCTCGATATTGAGCGGCATAAGGCCCATGGGGCAGGCATCTACACATCGGCCGCAGCGAATGCATGCGGTGGCCTCGGGCAGCTTGGAATCCTTGCCCGCCATAACGATAATAGCGTTGGTTTGCTTAAGCACGGGGGTTTGGTCGCTTGCCATTGCTATGCCCATCATGGGGCCGCCCATAAGAATTTTTGTTTCGTCCTCTACCCTTCCGCCGCAAAAGTCTATAACGTCTTTAACCGACGTACCGATAGGCACAATCACGTTTTGCGGATTTTTGATGCCGCTGCCTGCTACGGTAACTCGCTTGGTTATAAGAGGCATTCCGTCTTTAAAATATTTGCCCAGGAAGGATACCGAGGTAATATTCATAACAACACAGCCCACGTCGGCAGGCAATCCGCCTGCAGGCACCTTACGGCCCGTTGCAGAATAGACGATAACCTTTTCTGCACCCTGAGGATAATAAGAGGGCAGCTTCATAAGCTTAACCACGTCGCCCACACGGTCGTCGGCGGCGGCTATTTCTGCCAACTCTTTTATGGCTCGGGGCTTGTTATCTTCAACGCAAATTATAATGCTTTTTACCTTTAACATATCCCGCAGTATGTAAACGCCATTCATTATAGAATCGGCACATTCAACACATTCGCGGTAGTCGGCGGTTATATAGGGCTCGCACTCGGCGGCGTTGATAACCAGCGTATCAATCTCTTTACCCACGGGGTTAAGCTTGACCGAGGCAGGGAAGCCGGCGCCGCCAAGACCTACGAGGCCGCTGGCTCTGACCGCCCCTATAAACTCTTCGTGGGTGGCCCTTGAGGGAGTGGCAACGGTATCGCTGACGGTCATAAGAGAGTCAGATAAAATCGTTACTGCAGGCACCGTTGCGCCGTTTGACAGGGTTGCAACGGTAACGCCCTCTACCGTGCCCGAAACGCTGCTGTGAATGGGGGCCGACACGGGGCTTTTGGAATCTGCAATTAGCTGACCAACCTTTACCTCGTCGCCCTTTTGCACAATTATTTCGCAGGGTGCGCCAATGTGCATAGACACGGGTATGGTTACCCTTTCGGGAGGTGGCATTATAACCGTCTCTGCTTCGGCGGTGTTTTTAAAATGGGCAACCTTTTGACCGCCGCGTATAAGCTTGACGGGCTTTAAAATTTCACCGATTTTTGACGCCATCTTTATCTCCTCCGTAAAAAATCTTTTTCATTGTTGGAATTATAAGGTATAACACAAGACCCGTAAGGGCACCCGTTACTATACCAAAAAGGGTCATGGTGGGCAGATAAACAGCCGCCGCGCCCCCAATTATTGCCATGCTTACAAAAAACTGACCTATATTGTGGGCGGTGGCACCTATAATGCCCAGCCCAACGTAACCGATTTTTTGGCTTTTTGAGCAAAGCCAAACGGCCGTTGCCGACAAAAGCCCACCCGCAAGTGTCATTAAGGCCGCCGTAACACCTCGGGTTATAAGGGCAAAGATGCACTTAAAAAGCACAACCCCCAACGCGGCGGGGTAGCCCACCTCGCAAGCAATAAACATTACGATGATATTTGAAAGACCGATTTTTGCCCCCGGTGGCATAAAGGGCAAGGGTGGAAGCATACCCTCTGCCGCCGATATGGCTACCGCCAAGGCGGAGTAGACCCCCATTAAAGCCACCTTGCGTGATGCTTTTTTCATATTCACGCTCCTAATAAGTTACGCCGTCGCGGTCGCTGTTGCCGTCAATAATTACGGTAACACCGTTGGGCATACATACGGTTATATCCCCCGATTTGTGCAGTTGGCTGTGCATACACCTTTTATCGGGGCAGGTGGAATCGGTAACGCGGGCCTTGCCCGAGCTGACCGATACCGTTACGCCGTTAACGGTTACGCTACCCTCTTTATCCAAGGGAAGGGTCGAATGATATTGCCCCTTATGGTATATAACGGCGTTTTTGCCTTGACCCTTGGGAGCAACGGCAAGCACGACCGCCTCGCATATTGCCGCAGCCGCTATTGCTATAAATGCATCGGCAAGGGTTATCAGTTTGCGCTTCATTTCGTTGCTTTAAACACTCCTTCAAGGCCGGAGGTAGTAACTATCTTGCCGTCGTTTTTAATAAACACCGCCTGGGCATCGTATTGCTCAAGCAGGGGTAACGCTTGTTGGTAGCCCACTATAAAGCAGGCAGTTGAAAGGGCGTCGCTAAGCAGACCCGAATCGCAAATAACGGTAACTGACTTTAAATCGCTTTGGCTGGGATAGCCCGTTTTGCCGTCGATTATATGGTGATAGCGGATACCTTCATACTCAAAATAGCGTTGAGAATCCCCGGAGGTAGAGATAAATTTGCCTCCGTCAAGACTGAGGGTGCCCACCGATTTGTTTATATCGTCGGGGCTTGCCACCGACACCTTCCACTTTTCGCCCGAGGGCTTGGTGCCACACAAGGCAACGCTGCCACCCACGGTAATTATGCCGGGAGTATCGTAGGCCGCAAGCAGGGACGCCCCGCGGTCGCAGGCGTAGCCCTTGCCAACCGAGCCCAAATCCATTTTGCTGCCCGTAATGGTTAAGCTTGAATCATTCAAAATTATATCGCCCTTGCAGCTGTTAAGGGCTGCATTTATCTCTTGCTCTGTGGGGGGACAGGTGCGACCGCCGTTTATATCCCACAGCTCGCACAGGGGGCGCATAAGCAGATTGTATCTGTTTTGGGTGTAATCGGCAATGGGTGCCACCTTGCCGGCAATTTCATTTATGCACATATCGTCGGTTTTGCCCCTTTGATTAAGCTTTGCAAGTGCCGACGAGGGCTGACTCCAGGATATTACCTTTTCAACCCGATTTATCTCGTCAATAACCTTTTGAGCCAGGTCCTTTTGGCCGTAAAGGGTTACCGAAAGGGTGGTATCCATTCCATAGCCCTGAGCCGTTACGCTGCTGCTTTGGCAGGCGGTAAGGGTGCACAAAACCAGGATTGTTATTATTGCTAAAAATCCTTTTTTCACCCTTAAAACTCCTTACTCTTCGGCTTGTGCCTGATACTCTTCAAGTTTGGTAGAAAGCTCCTCCCACCTGTCAACGGCGGCGTTAAGCTTTTCTTCCGTTTCCCCGCAGCGCTGTGTCAGTTCCATTGTAAGCTGATAATCGGCCGCCGTTTGTGGGTCGCTGAGCTGTTGATTTAAATCTTCAAGCTCTTGCTCGGCCGCCTCAATCTCTTGCTCGGCCTGACTGACGGCGGTGCGCAGCCGCCTTAACTCGCTTTGAATGCGCTTTTTCTCTTTATAGGCCCGTCCGCCTGCACCCATAGGCGCCTTTGCCTTAACGGGGGCAGCGTCAACGGGGTTTTGCTCGCGTTTTTGGGCATAGTAAGAATAGTTACCGTCGTAAACGGTTATGCCGCCCTTTTCCATTACAAAAATGCGGTCGGCCAAAGCGTCGATAAATCGGCGGTCGTGAGAAACGATAAGCATTGTGCCGCCATATTCCGCCAGGGCCGATTCAAGGGCCTGACGGGAGTAAACGTCTAGGTGGTTGGTGGGCTCGTCAAGCAGTAAAAGGTTGCTGCCCGACAGCATTATTTTAAGTATGGCCAGTCGGGCACGCTCGCCGCCCGACAAGCTGCCCACCCGCTTGAAAACGTCGTCACCCTTAAACATAAAGGCGGCCAACGCTCCCCTAAGCTGACTTTCGGTCATTGTGGGATATATATTTTGTATCTCTTCAAGGGCGGTGTTGGAATCGGTAAGATCGCTTTGGGTTTGGTCAAAATAGCTGACCGATACCGACGTGCCGAAGCGCACCCCGTCCCCCTCTTGCATCAGCTGCTTAAGCAGGGTGGTTTTGCCGCAGCCGTTGGCGCCAAGCAAAAACACCCGCTCACCCTTGCGTATGGTAAAGCTTACGTCGCTGTAAAGGGGGGTGTCGGTATATCGCCTTGATATGCCCTGCGCCATTACGGTGTCGTTGCTGCCCAGGGCCTTGGGTTTAAAGGTAAAGCGTATGCCCTCTACCTGACTTTCGGGCTTTTCCAGGGTGGCGTAAAGTCGGTCAATCTCTTTTTGCTTTGAGTCGGCGGTGCGTATATTTTTTTCGCGATTCCATTGGTGCTGCTGCTTTACCACCGCCTCGAGGCGATGAATCTCGGCCATTGTGTTTTCGTAATGGCGGCGCATAATCTCGCGCTGCTCTTCTTTAAATTTTATGTATGGGGTGTAGGAGCCCTTAAAATCAGCCACACGGTTGTTTTCTATCTCGAGAGTGCGGGTTGTAACGGCATCAAGAAAATAGCGGTCGTGAGAGATGATTATTGCCGCCGCCCGACAAGAGCGCAAAAAGCTCTCAAGCCATTCCACCGACGGAATATCGAGGTGGTTGGTGGGCTCGTCAAGCAGCATAAGCTGTGCATCGCCCAGCAAAAGACGGGCCAACGAGATTTTAGACAGCTGACCGCCGCTGAGTGAGCGCAAAGGCAGGTTTAACTGCTCTTCCGTAAGGCCCAGACCCATAAGCGCAGAGCGAGTTCTTGCCTTGTAGGTAAGGCCGCCGTCACGCTCAAAACGCTCAAGCAATTCGTGGTGCAGGGTTATAACCTTTTCATCACCGCTTTGAAGGGCGCTCTGCAAGGCCTCTATCTGCTGCTCGGCCTTTATAAGGGGCTCAAAGACCGACAGCGCCGCCTCGTACGCGGTTTGGTTGGAGGCGGAGGCCACAATTTGCTCCATATATCCAACCCGCAAGCCCTTTTGGCGAACGACGCCGCCCGTATCGGATTCAAGCTGACCCGTGAGCAGTTTGAAAAAGGTGGTTTTACCTGCGCCGTTAACGCCGATAAGGCCTATCTTTTCGCCTTCGTTAATCTCGGTTGAAAAAGGCGCAAAGAGAGTTCTTTCGCCAAAAGAAACCGACAGATTATCTGCCGACAATATTGCCATTGCGTGAACTCCCTTCGTATACACTGTATATTTAGTATATTTTATCATAGTTTTTGAAACAAAACAACAGTTTTTATTGCATTTTTTATTGCAAATATTGTCACTTTTGCTAAAAACTTAACCTTTTCGACCTTGAAAACCTGCTTTGACAATGTTATATTATTACCATATATTCGTATTTTTTCGGGAGGGATGCTTGTGCAAAGCAAAAAAAGTAACTTTCGTTTTTATTGGGCGTTGGTAATTTTCAGTCTTGTGGGGCAGGTTGCCTGGGTGGTTGAAAATATGTATTTCAACGTTTTTATACACAAGATGTTTAATGCCGATGCTTCTGCCATTTCGGCTATGGTGTCTGCCTCAGCCGTTGCCGCCACGCTTACCACCGTTATTATGGGCGCTCTGTCGGACAAGGTGGGCAACCGCAAGCTGTTTATATGCGGCGGCTATGTTTTGTGGGGAATATCCATAAGCAGCTTTGCACTTTTAAGGTTAGACCTGATATCTGCCCTTTTCCCTGCCGCGGCCTCTGCGACGGCGGTGTGCATTACCCTGGTTATAATTTTAGACTGCGTAATGACCTTTTTTGGCTCAACCGCCAACGACGCCTGCTTTAACGCCTGGCTGACCGACTGCACCAAAAAGGGCGACCGAGGCGCCGCAGAGGGCATTAACTCTATGATGCCGTTGGTGGCTATTTTGGCGGTGTTTGGCGGCTTTATGGCCTTTGACCTTGACAAGGAAAAAAGCTGGACCGCCATATTTATAATAATCGGCGCAGCCGTAACCCTTATCGGCTTGCTGGGTCTTTGGCTGATTAAAGACGCACCCCATCTGCAAAAAAGCCAAGAGGGAGTTTTTGCCAACATCTTTTACGGCTTCAGACCCTCGGTTGTTGCTGCCAACAAAACCCTTTATTTTGCTTTGGGCGGCTTTGCACTGTTTGGCATTTCTATTCAGATTTTTATGCCCTATCTTATTATCTATTATGAAAAAAGCTTGCAGATGGCCGACTACGTGCTTATTATGGCGCCTGCCATAATAATTGCATCGATAGTTACCGCCGTTTACGGCAGATTTTATGATAAATGGGGCTTTGGAAGGGCGATTGTTCCCTCGCTTGCAATGCTGTGCGTAGGATACGTTTTGCTCTTTTTGTTCACCTCGACCCTGCTTGTTTTCGTGGGCTCGTTGCTTATGATGTGCGGATATTTGACGGGTGCCGCCCTTTTCGGCGCCCTTATAAGAGACTGCACACCCCAAGGCAAGGCGGGGCGTTTTCAGGGGCTTCGCATTGTGGCGCAGGTGCTTGTGCCCGGTGTGATAGGCCCTGCAGTTGGTGCGGCCGTGCTTAAAAACGCACCCATGATTTTAAACAACGACGGCACAAAATCCTTTGTGCCCAATCAAAGCATTTTCGTTGCTGCTCTTGTTGCGGCAGGTGTGCTTATAATCTATCTTGGCTTGGCAAAGGCCTTTAAAAAGGAGGGGCAGAATGGCTGATAAAAACACCCTTTTAACCCCTTGGGCAGATGCCGTTGAGGGCATCCCCTTGCAGGAGTATCCTCGCCCTCAAATGCGCCGCAGCTCATACCTGTGTCTTAACGGTCGGTGGGATTTATCTATAACAAAGGTGGGGGCTGCACCCCATTACAACCGCACCGTAAGGGTGCCCTTTGCCCCTCAATCGGCTTTGTCGGGCTTAGAGGTAAGGGTTGAAGAGGACGAAACGCTTTATTATCGCCGCACCTTTTCTCTGCCCGAGGGCTTTAACAAGGGGCGAATTTTGCTTCACTTTGGCGCTGTTGACCAATCGGCCGAAATAATAGTAAACGGCACCCCTCTTTGCCGTCACGACGGTGGTTACACTCCCTTTTGCGTAGATATAACCTCTGCCCTTAAGGAAGAAAACGAGCTGGTGGTTGCCGTAACCGACCGATTAAACGACTGCGTTTATCCCTACGGCAAGCAAAAGCACAACCGCGGCGGTATGTGGTATACCCCCGTTTCAGGCATCTGGCAGACCGTTTGGCTTGAAAGCGTGCCCGAAAGCTATATAAAGGGGCTTAAAATTGACGCCGATTGCCAAAAGGTTGTAATCACCGCCGAGGGTATTAACGAAGGGCTTGTAACCGTTACCGACGGTGAGCAAAAGGTGCGCCTGCCCTTGACCGACGGCAAGGCAGAATACACCCCGAT
>JAZQSG010000156.1:0-8836 GCA_045630025.1 Acutalibacteraceae bacterium | reverse complement strand
GCGGCCTATTGACTGGGGGTCAAGAGACCTTGGTAAGCCTGCAATTCAAATGAAAAAAGCACCTATGCCAACGGCATAAGTGCTTTTTCTGGTCCGAGTGACAGGACTTGAACCTGCGGCCTCTTGACCCCCAGTCAAGCGCGCTACCAACTGCGCCACACCCGGATTTATAGGCGGTCGATTTTTGACCGCTCAAAGATTATAACACAACAGTTTTCAAAAATCAATAGTAAAGTTGTTCTTTTTTAAAACTTTTTCAAATCTATGTTTTTGGGGCGATTAACACGCCCTGCAACACCGCAAAACAAAAAACTTCAAAAACTTGCAAAAAACTCTTTATTTTATAGCTATATTGTAGTATTATAATACTGTATAGATATTTTCGGAGGTGCAGATTATGTCTAAAAGAATAAGACTTACCGTTGCAGGTATAGAATACTACGTCAATACCGACGAGTCAGAAAGCTATATGCGCGAAATTGCCGACAGAGTTGACGTGCGAATGAACTCTCTTTCAAAGGATAATCCATTCCTTTCAACCACCATGGCAGCAGTTATGTGCGCCCTGCAATTCAGCGATGAAAACAAAAAGCTTGAGCAAGAGGTAACCGAGTTAAAGCGCAACCTTAAGCGCGTTACCGAGGAGTCTGCCTGCTCATCCTTGGAGTCAGACGAAGCACGCCGTGAGATTGAGCGCCTTAACCGCGAAAATATGCGTTTGCGCGACAAGCTGTCGGGCAGATGAGGCCTGAGGTTTTAGCTCCTGCCGGCTCCTACCACGCTCTTGTTGCCGCCGTAAGGTGCGGTGCAGATGCCGTCTATCTTGGGGTGGGCAATTTCAACGCGCGCCGGTCGGCCGTCAACTTTGGGGGCGAGGGCGCCCTTGATCAGGCGGTCAGCTATTGTCATCAGCGTGGCGTAAAGGTTTATCTTACCCTAAACACCCTTGTAAGCGACGGCGAAATGTCCTCTTGCCTTGACCAGCTTGGCGAGGCCTGCCGCGCAGGTGTAGACGGGGTTATAGTGCAAGATATTGGCCTTTGCCGTCTTATCGCCAAGGCGGCGCCTCAAATGCGTTTGCACGCATCCACACAAATGTCGGTGCATTCCGCCTCGGCCCTGCCGTTGCTGAAAAAGCTTGGCATCAGCCGCGTCGTGCTTGCTCGCGAGTTGTCGGCAGCCGAGATTGCCGAAATCACCCGCAAAGCCGCCGAGCTGGGCATTGAAACCGAGGTTTTCGTGCACGGCGCGCTGTGTATGTGCCTTTCGGGCCAATGCTATATGAGCGGCGTAATAGGTCAGCGCAGCGGCAACCGCGGCATGTGCGCCCAGCCCTGCCGAATGGAGTATGCCGACGGCAGTTATCCCTTATCACTTAAAGATTTATCCTTGCTTGACCACCTGCCACAGCTGTGTGCAGACGGGGTCAGCTCACTTAAAATAGAAGGGCGAATGAAGCGCCCCGAATACGTTGCCGCGGCAGTAAGTGCCTTTCGCACCGCCGTTGATGGGCAGCAGGTATCGCCTCGCCTTAAAGAGCTTTTGGGCTCGGTTTTCAGCCGCTCGGGTCATACCGACGGATACTATACCGCCCGATTGGGTGCCCAAATGTTTGGTCGCCGAACGGCCGATGCCAAGGCAGAAAGCGACGCCACCTTTGGCGAAATTCATCAGCTTTACCGCAACGAGCGTCAGGGCGTGGCCCTGCAGGGTCGGCTTATACTTGCCAACGGCGTTGCCACCCTTACGATGGGGGATGGAAAGCACACCGCTACCGCGTGGGGCGAGCCACAGACGGCTATTAAAACCCCTCTTGACGAGCAGCGTGCCCAAACCATGTGCGCCAAGCTGGGCGGAACACCCTATTACCTTGAAAACTTCGATTTTGATAATCAGCAGGGGCTTACCCTGTCGGCCGCATCGGTTAACGCTATGCGGCGAGAGTGCTGCAATCAGCTTGATTTAATGCGAAAAGGGGAGCCCATCCCCTTCAAAAAGCCCCAACTTGAAAGCTTTGCAAGCCGAGAAACAGAGCCCCAAATATTCGTGCGCTTATCACGCCAAAACGGGTTGCCCAATAATCTTGAAAAGGCGCACCGCGTTTATTTTCCTTTGGGGCAAGAGCTGCCCTCTCATCCCGGCCTTGGCGTTGAGCTTCCCCGCGCCCTTTTTTGCGGTGAAGAATATGTAAAAGCACAGCTTGAAAAGGCCAAAAAGCAGGGCGCAAAATACGCCCTTTGCCACAATCTTGCCGCCGTCACTCTTGCCGAGCAGGCGGGGCTGGAGGTAGATTTGGGCTTTGGTATGAACGTCTATAACGGGCACTCGGCCCGATGGTTTAATTGCAACAGCGTGACCCTTTCTTTTGAGCTGACGCTGCGCCAGGCGGCAGCGGTCGGCAAGGGTGGTATCATCGCCTACGGTCGGCTTCCCCTTATGATAACCCGCAACTGTGTTATGGGGGGCAAAAGTAACTGCTCAACCTGCAAAAAAAGTATGACCGACCGCAAAGGGGTAAGCTTCCCCGTAGCGTGCGAAAAGGGTTACAGCGAAATTTTAAACACCAAGCCCCTTATGCTCAGCTTTGAAAGAGACAAGCTTAATAATTTTGATTTTTTAACCCTTCATTTTACCGATGAAAGCACCGAAAGGTGCCAACAAATAATTGATTGCTATGCAGACCGCCGCGCACCCGAGGGGGATTTTACTCGAGCGCTTTATTACCGCGGCGTATAGCGGAAAGGCCGACAAAATGCTGATTTTGGCTTCTGCCTCACCAAGACGGGCAGAGATTTTATCTATGCTGGGGTATGAGTTTCAAATTATACCTGCCAGCTGCGACGAAAACACCGACGGGCTATCTGCCAAGGATGCGGTGGGCGAGCTTGCCCGACGCAAGGCAATGGCCGTTGCAAAAGCCCACCCTCAATGCACGGTGCTTGGCTCCGACACCCTTGTTACCCTTGAGGGCAAGGTGCTGGGCAAGCCCAAGTCAACCGCTGAGGCGGCAGAGATGCTTGCCACCTTGTCGGGCAAAACCCACAGCGTGTTTACGGGCATATCGGTGGTGCAGGGTGATAAATGCATCACCAAAACGGTGGAGGCCAAGGTTACCTTCCGAGAGCTGACCCCGCAAGAGATTGCCGATTATATCGCCACCAACGAGCCGATGGATAAGGCAGGCGCATACGGCATTCAGGGCAAGGGCGCCGTATTGGTTGAAGAAATTCAAGGTGATTTTTTCAACGTTATGGGGCTTCCTGCCGCCCAGGTTTATCTTTTGCTTAAGCAATTTGGCTTTAACGGGCAATAATAAAACGAAATTTATTTTAAGGAATGAAGATATATGTTCAGCCGTGATATAGGAATTGATTTAGGAACAGCCAACACCCTGCTTTGCGTAAAGGGCAAGGGCGTAATAATGCGCGAGCCCTCGGTGGTTGCCGTTGACGTGCGCAACAAATCGGTACGCTCGGTAGGCACCGCCGCTAAAGAGATGATTGGCCGCACCCCCGGCTCAATCATGGCAGTGCGTCCCCTTAAGGATGGCGTTATTGCTAACTTTGAGGTTACCGCTACCATGCTTAAGCGCTTTATTCGCGAGGCGCTTAAGGGCAGCTTTGTGTCAAAAGCAAGGGTTGTAATATGCGTTCCCTCGGGCGTTACCGAGGTTGAGGCCCGTGCTGTTTACGATGCCGCCCGTCACGCCGGCGCGTCAGAGGTAGACCTGATTGAAGAGCCCATGGCAGCCGCTTTGGGTGCAGGGCTTCCCGTTGGGGATGCTTCGGGCAGCATGGTGGTTGATATTGGCGGCGGCACCAGCGAGGTGGCCATAATAGCTTTGGGCGATATCGTTACTTCACAGTCGGTGCGTACCGCAGGCGACGACCTTGACGAATCTATAATCAACTACATCCGCCGCAAGCACAGTTTGCTTATCGGTGAGCGCACCGCAGAAGAAATCAAAATAGCAATCGGCTCGGCCTATCCTTACCAGGGCGAAGCAAGTATGGAGATTAAGGGACGCAACCTTATCGACGGCTTGCCCAAAAACGTTACCGTAACTGCAGAAGAGGTAAGAGACGCTATGAGCGAATCCTTGCACAAGATTATTGACGCCATCCGTCTTACCCTTGAAAAAACTCCCCCCGAGCTGGCCGCCGATATTATCGACAGAGGCATCACCCTCACCGGCGGCGGTGCCTTGCTTAGGGGCATCGATACCCTTATTACCGAAGAGACGGGCATACCCGTTAACGTTGCCGACAATCCTCTTGACTGCGTTGCAGAGGGCACGGCAAAGCGCCTTGAAAGCAGTATGAGCTTTGACACCTATTACAAAAAACGCAGATATTAAGCCCCAGAGGTGAACTTTTATGCGACGCTTTTTTAAAAGCAAAAAATTTATAATAACCTCTGCCGTGGCAACGGTTTTGGTGGTGGCAATAATTGCTTTTTGCGTTATCGGCAATTTAGCGGCGCCTCAATCGGCTTTTGCAGGGTCGGTAGTTGCCCCCGTGCAAGAGTTTTTCAGCAACCTTGCCGACGGGGTGGGCGACTTTTTCGGCACCTTCACCAAGTATAGCGAGCTTGAAAAAGAAAACGCCGAGCTGCGAGAGCAGATAAGCGACCTTACCGAAGAAAAGCTTGAATGGCAAGAGGCACTTAATCAAAACCAATTTTATAAAGACTTTTTGGGTATTAAGGAAGAGCACGAGGATTTTGAGATGTGCTCGGGCAGAGTTATCGCCCGTGACACTGCAGACCCCTTTGGCACCTTCACCCTTAACGTGGGCTCTCTTGACGGAGTCAGCGTCCATGACCCCGTTATCACTGCCGAGGGAATAATCGGCTACGTTGCCGAGGTTGGCCCCTCATACGCCACCGTAAGCACCATTCTTGACCCTGCGGTTAAAATGGGCGCCTACGACCGCCGCACCGACGATAGCGGCGTTATAACGGGCGACGTAAAAACAGCCGCCAAGGGTCTGTGCAAAATGGAGGGGCTCAGCCGCTACTCTACCGTTACCAAGGGTGACTATCTTGTTACCTCCGGCGGCGGAGTGTTCCCCGCAGGTCTGGTTGTTGGCACGGTAGAAAACGTGGTGCAAACCGACGGTGAACTGACCGTATACGCCACGGTAAAGCCCGCCGCCGACATAAAGGGCTGCAGCAACGTTATGATAATTACCTCCTTCAGCGGTCAAAGCGACCTTGACGGATTTATAGAAAAATAAAAACAAGCACAAGAAAGGCAGGTGAGAGGAATGCAACCTAAAAGAAAACACAACTACGTTTACTATACCTTGTTGGGCATAGGCCTTGCGGTTATATATTTTTTGCAATCCTCCACACCCATCTTTTTTGCCGTTGGTGGGGTACGCCCCATTCCCGCTTTTATGCTTATGCTGTGCATCTCTGCCTTTGGCGGAGAAACGGCGGCCATAATATCGGGCCTTTTGCTGGGCATAGTAACCGACGTTTGCTCAACCTCGCCCGACGGGTTTAACGCCCTTACCATGATGCTTATGGCCTTGGCCTGCTCGCTGCTTTACACCTATCTTTTTAACAACCGATTGCCTGCAGGCGCCGTGCTGTGCGGCATATTTACCCTGCTTTATTATTTAATTTATTGGATAGTTTGCGTAGTGGCAAGGGGCTATCCCCACGCCTTTACCTATTTGTGGCCCTTCAGCTTAACGGGCGCTTTGCACACCTGGCTTTACGTTTTTCTTTTCTGGCCGCTTGTGGGTCTTTTAACCAAACATTCCCTCAAGTCGCCTGCCAAAAAGAGCAAGCTTTTAGAATAAACCTCGGAGTTTAAAGATGTATCAAACCTTTTATCAGCAAAAAAAGCCCTTTTGGGTGCGATATACTGCTCTTATTGTGGTACTTGCGTTGGTAATGTGCCTTTTTTCAGTGCGCCTTGCTGACCTTCAGCTGGTAAATGCCCAATATTATCAGGCCCAGGGAGCCAACGCCTCTGCCCGCACCTTAACGGTGGCCGCCGCCCGAGGAGAAATCGTTGACCGCTACGGAAGGGTGCTTGTATATAACCGCGACGGCTTTAACGTGGTTTTTGATTACGCCACCCTGCCCTCGAGCAAAACCAACGGTATAATTTTGCGCCTTACCAAGCTTTTGGGCAAAAGCGAAATCCAATGGTCCGACGCTCTGCCCATGGAAAAAGAGGCACCCTATACCTTCGTTGCCGATAAACAAACCGAAATAACCACCTTAAGAAATACCTTGGGTCTTGCTCGCTATGCCACCGCCCAAAACTGCTTTGATGCAATGGTTGAGCGCTACTCTCTTGAAGGAAAAAGCAAATACGAGCAGCGCCTTATAATGGGCGTGCGCTACGCTATGGAAACCTCTGATTTTTCATCGGTTAACCCCTTTGTTTTGGCAGAGGACGTGGGCGATAAAATTGCCCAAACGGTGCAGGAATATTATTTTGAATTGCCGGGCGTGCTGGTAGAGCAGGCCTTTTTCAGAGAATATACCGACCCCGAGCTTGCCCCTCATATTTTGGGCTATACCGGTCTTATGTCGGCCTCCGATTGGGAAAAATATAAAGAAACGGGAGAATACCGCTACTCCGACAAGGTGGGCAAGGCAGGCATTGAGCTTGCCGCCGAAGAATACCTTAAGGGTGTAGACGGCCGATACACCGTTGTTCAAAATGCCGACGGCACCGTAGTGTCTACCGAGCTTGTTCGCGAGGCGGTGCCCGGCTCTACCGTGCAGCTTACCATTGACTCCCACCTGCAAAAGGTAGCTCAGGATGCGCTGCGTGACGGAATAAACCGCATAAACAGCAAGTTGGAGCCGGGTCAAAAGCCCGCCACAAGCGGTGCGGTTGTGGTAACCGACGTTAACACGGGCGAGGTGCTTGCAAGCGCCAACTATCCCTCGTACAGTATGACCGATTATTTTGAAGACTATAAATCGGTAGAAACGGCAAAGGGTCAGCCCCTTTTCGACCGTGCCCTTAACGGTCAGTATCCCCCCGGCTCTACCTTTAAGCCGGCGGTGGCTTTGATTGGCTTGCACCTTAACAAAATCAGCCGTTACGATACTATACGATGCACCCACACCTATAACCGATTTGAAGACTATAAGCCCACCTGCTTGGGTTGGCACGGCTCCTTAAACGTGTCTACCGCCTTGGCAAAAAGCTGCAACTACTTTTTCTACGAGTTGGGCTACCGCATCGGCATATCAGACCTTAATAAATATTGCCGTCAGATGGGCCTCGGCGTCTCTACTCAGGTTGAACTGCCCTCGTCCGCAGGCATATTGGCGGGCAAGGATTACCGCGAAAGCATTGGCAGCTATTGGACCCAGGGCGATACCGTTCAGGCGGCAATCGGTCAGTCGGATAACGCCTTTACCCCCTTGCAGCTTTCTATGTATACGGGCACCGTTGCCAACGGCGGCACACGCTATAAGGCACACTTTATAAAATCGGTTTATAACTATTCAATGACCGAGCTACAAAAAAACAACTTTATTGAAATTTTAAGCAACGTTGAAATAGCACAAGACAGCTTTGATGCCGTTAAAGAGGGTATGCTTCAGGTTACCGAAGACGGTACTGCGGCCGCCACCTTTAAGTCTTACCCCATTCGCGTAGGCGGCAAAACGGGTACAGCCGACGCCCCGGGCAAAACCAACGCAATGTTTATCGCCTTTGCCCCTTACACCAACCCCGAAATATCGGTGTCTATCGTTATTGAAAACGGCGGTCACGGCTCTGCGGTAGCTCCCGTTGCCAAAGAGATTTTTGACGCCTACTTCTTCAATTCAGAGGATGTTTATACCTCTCAACCCACCGACAAATTAATACCATAAAATCTTTGACAAGCCACACATTTTGTGATAGTATAAATAAGTAGTATTGACAGGAGGAGCGATATGTCGGACAGATCTGCTTGTAAAGTTTATGTCATCGTCTCCGGAAAGGGCGGCGCGGGTAAATCCACCGTTGCCTGCGGCTTGGGCGATGCCTTTGCCGAAAAGGGATTAAAAACATTACTTATAGATGCAGACGAAGGGTTAAGATGCCTTGACCTTATGCTGGGTGTTGCCGCCGACGTGGTTTTTGATACGGGCGACGTTATCAACAACCGTTGCGACGTTGGCGATGCCGTAAAAAGCATACCCGGTACCGACAATCTGTTTTTGCTGCCTGCCCCTGCTCAGCACGGGGTGGTAGGGCAAGAGCTGATAGAGCTTACCAACCGCCTGCGCAGCAGCTACGACCGCATAATTATCGATTCAACGGCAGGCGTGGGCGACGGCTTTAAGGCCGCCGTAGCATCGGCCGATGCAGCCATTGTTGTGGTAAGCAGCGACCCGGTCAGCATTCGGGATGCACGCAACGTTTGCCAGCTGCTTGATGATGGCGGTGTTACTGCCCGACGAATGATAATCAATCGTTACGACTACAAGGCCATGAAGCACTCGCTGGCGCCCCACATCGATAAAATGATTGATAATACCGCTCTGCGCCTTATCGGCATCGTGCCTTACGACGGCAGCTTAACCGTGGGTGCAATTAAAGGTAAATTGGTAAGACGGGGCAGAGCAAAGCGCGCCTTTAGGCGAATTGCCGCTCGCCTTTGCGGTAAAAATATCCGTCTGCCGAAGTTGAAAAAAATCTAAATGCAAATACGCCTCTTTCGGGGCGGGAGGGAAGAAAAATGAACATAGCAATTATAGCCGATGATGCTAAAAAAGAATTGATGGTGCAGTTTTGTATCGCCTATTGCGGCATTTTGAGCCGCTACAACCTATGCGCAACCGGCACCACCGGCAAGCTGGTGGCGGA
>JAZQSG010000155.1:0-2715 GCA_045630025.1 Acutalibacteraceae bacterium | reverse complement strand
GGTACTGCCACCCAAATATCGGTATCAAAATAGATGCCTTTGAAGGTAGTGTTATTCTCTTTGTCTGCAGAAGATGAAGGATTTGACGAGGTTTTGGTTGCATCCTCTGAGCATCCTCCAAAAACGGCAAGCACCATAGCGGTTGCTGCCACTAAACACAAAAGTTTGATAACAATATGCTTTTTCATACTGTAATCCCCTTTCACTAACTGTAATTAAATTACATTATACCTCTTTTTTTGCTTTTCGTAAATGTTTTTTACGCTACTGATTTGTTGTTTTTGATATTGTAAAAACACCCTGAAATAACATAATTTGTTGAATTTCAGGGTGTTTTGCGTTTTTTATTTGTTTGTTTCGATATTATTTGCGATTTTTGATAAAGTTTAGTTTGTTATTTGCAGGCATCTTCGGGGGGGCAAGCCATTTTCCAAATGCCCTTGCAGCCGGCAAATACAAACAGATTGCGCTCTTCACCGCCTACAGTCAGGCAGGTGGGGCGGCGGCCGCCATCGGGATCGGTTCTGCCGTCACCGATTTTGCGGTTGAGGCAAATCCAGGATTTGCCGCCGTCAATGGTGCGCCATACGTTATGGCGACCGTAAACCTTGTCGGATACGCAGCTCACGTACATAACCTTAGGATATTTGGGGTCAACGGCAACGTTTTTAACCATTTTGTTGTAAATAAAGCCACCTACAAGGCGTTGCATGGGGGCCTTGTCGTCAAGCTCGGTGTGCCAAAGCTGTTCGCCTGCACAGTAATAAACCGATTTTTGGTCGCAATTATAGGCAATGTCGGTTACCTTTGCGGTTACCTCAACCAGGCGCTGCCAGGTAACGCCTGCATCGCGGCTTACAACAACGAAATGGCGCTGAGTTTTTTCATCAATGGGCTCGGCGTCGTAACCGAAAACGGTGCCCGTTTGATAATCGCAGGCGTAAACGCCTAGACAGCCCTTCATCTCGGTCCAGGTTTCTGCCCAGTCGTCGGTACGCCATTCGCCCATAAAGCCAACCTCGGGTCTGCCGGGTACGCCCATACCAACGGTGATGCCATTAATTTTAATATCGGTGCGGTCAACGGTTTCGCCACCGTCACGGGTAACGGTAAGCAAACGGCCGCCTTTCCAAGATTCAGAACGAGAAACGAAAGAAACCTTTTCGTTCATACAGTAGCCACCGTAGGTGTGGCCGCCCCATTCGTAGCCGGCCCAATTAACGTACTTCCAGGTTTTGCCGCCGTTGACGGAAAATCCGCCGTTATAATCTTGGCTGGGGAAGGCAACAAGTTGAGGATTGTTAACGTTAAACTTTACGATGTGGCCCGTGCAAATGCCGTTAAAGCCGGTATTTGAATACCAGAAGTTTTCGCCTGCATCATCAGAGGCGCAAATATAGTTCCAGTTGCAAATTACGCGGTTTTCGTCCTTGGGGTCCCAGCAATAGGCGCTGCGGGCCGAGTTTGAAGGCACCCACAGGGGGTTGTTCTTTTTGGTTTGACGAATAGACTCTGACCAGGTTTTGCCGCCGTCGCGAGAGAAGGCGTGGATGTGGCCGTAGCGGTTATCCTCTTTTGTGGTGTAGTCATCCTCAAGCACCATATGGTTAAGGTTTACGGGGCTTACGCGGATGCGATCGGGGTGGTAATCGGGGTAATTTTCACCCTTAAGGCAGGTCCAGCTGTCGCCGTAATCTTCTGAAATGTAAACACCCTCGCAAGCGGTTGCCCAAACCATATTGGGATGGGTGCGAACGGTATCCATTGAAATAATATTTTTATCCAGCACCTTTTCGAAGGTGGCGGCACCGTCTTTTGAACGGAAGATGCCGTTATTGTTTGCGCAAATAACCCAACCCTTTTCCTTATGAACGGAAATATATGAGTTGGCGTACTCGGCGGTGTTGGGCAGCTGAGTCCAGGTTAAGCCACCGTCAACAGATTTGTAAAGTGAGGGGTCGTTCATCGCGTAGCGGCAATCGCTTACATCCTCGCGAGACCAATAGATTATTGCACTGCCGCCGATTTTTTCGTCGTAGCTTGACTCGTCGTAGGCAATTTGGGTGCGAAAATCACGATAGCCGTAGGTGCGGGCACGAATAACGGGGGTCCAGCTTGTGCCGTGGTCGGTTGAAAGGAAAAGTCCGTTTACATCCTGAGCGCCCGAGTTTGCGCCAACAATCATACATCTTTCAATGTTGTTGGGGTCAAAAGCAGCACCGCATCCACCTGCAGCATCATAGCCAAGGGTAGATATTACCCAGCTTCTGCCGCCATCCTCGGAGCGGTAAACACCTGCTACGTCGGTGCCGAAAAGGCCGTATTTGCCTTCAATGGGGTCAAGAACGGGGCAAAGCACCTGCTGGCAGGCCTCGCCGCCTATGTATCCCTGCTCGTAGTGCTCGTCGTCCAGCATAGGAACGGGAACCCAGCGGTCGGTTTCAAATTGGCTTGTTTTAACAGACATAATAATTCCTCCGTGTTTAATCTTATAATGCATTTTAGGCCATTCAAAAAACTGAATGGCCTATGGTAAAATCAGTTTTTAGGGGGTGCTGCATGCTTCCAAATGCCGTAGCAGCCGGTAATTGCAAGCAGCTCGCTTGTTGAGGGATTTACACAGATAGAGCCAACGTTACGGACACTGGTGGTAACGGCTCCCCTGCCGTCATCCTTGGTGCGAACAAGCCCCGTCCAGGTTTTGCCGCCGTCAAG
>JAZQSG010000154.1:0-4930 GCA_045630025.1 Acutalibacteraceae bacterium | reverse complement strand
AAAAGAGGATTAATTTTAACGTGTTTTCTATGCATAATATAGTGAATAAGTTTAAAATTATACTATTGACTAAACCCGCGCATTTGGTTACAATATAGTTAGTATTTTGTTTTGGAGGATTAACATAATGGACGATAGAATTTCCAGCATTAACGAACAAGGCGAATATGATCCCTATATCCTTTCTTTGACCGACGAAGAAGGCAAAGAATATCGCTTTGAGGTTTTGGACGACATCGATTACAACGACGGACGTTATATGGCCATGCAGCCCGTTTATGACGACGGCGAGCAAATGCTTTCGGACAGCGGCGATTTGGTGATTTTGAAGGTTGTTGACGACGGCGACGGCGACGAGGCCCTTGTTGAAATTGAGGACGACAACGAATACGAAGAGGTTGTGGCCATTTTTGCCGACCGCTTGCAGGACTTTTTTGAAATAGACGAAGAGTAAATTCTGCCTGCCCTGTGCGAATAAATTTGCCCTTTATAACCCTACAACCTTTTTTAAGGGAGCCAGACTCCGACGGCAGGCCTGCAGACCTCCCGTTACGACTTTGACCGCTAATGGAAGAAGGGAGCGCGAAACCGTTGGGATGGCACCCACCTGCTTGATATGCAGGTTATCAATGGGCTTACACGGCAGGGCGGGTTACAAAATCAAAATCAGAGCTTAACCTTTACGGGTTGAGCTCTTTTTTATTGAGCTTGGTTTTTTGCCGCTTTTTGTGGCACAATATTTTTGGTGATTATATGAAAAGTAAGCTGAAAAACATAGGCAGCGGCGTATTGATAGGCATAGTTAACGGCCTTTTGGGTGCGGGCGGCGGTATGCTGGCAGTGCCGTTGCTGAAAAAATCGGGATTAGACCAAAAAGAAGCCCACGCCACCTCGATCGCAGTGATTTTGCCACTTTCGATAATAAGCGGGGTAGCTTATTTGATGAGAGGCAGCGTAAAAATCGAAGATGCCCTACCCTATCTGTTGCCCGGGGCGTTGGGTGCGGTTTTGGGGGCGTTTTTGCTTAAAAAAATATCCGACAAGCTGCTTCGCAAGGTATTTGGCGTGTTTATGATTTGGGCAGGAATTCGCCTGCTTATGAGATGATTATCAGGTTTTTGGCCGCCTTGATTTCGGGTGCTGCAGGGGCTTTGGGAATTGGCGGCGGCGGAGTTTTGATAATATACCTTGCAGCAATTTGCAATATGAATCAGCTGAAAGCCCAAGGGATAAACTTGCTCTTTTTTCTGCCCTGCGGTTTGATTGCTGTTGTTTTGCACACATTTGCTCACCGAATTAAATGGAAACGCGTGATTTGGTTTGCTTTGGGTGGCATTCCGGGGGCTTTGCTTGGCGTTTGGGGTGCAAGTTTTATAGGAACGGAATGGCTTGGAAAAATCTTTGCAGTTTTGCTGTTGTTTTTAGGGGTTAAAGGGTTGTTTGCAAAAAAGCAGGGCTGATTAATCAGCTCTGCTTTTTAAAATAGTTTAATAATTCTTCTTTTTCGTTTTTTACCTTGCCCTCTGCAACGGCTGAGAAAAGCATTTGCAGACCATCACCCACAGCTTTACCTTTTACGCCAAGCGACGTTAGATCGGTGCCCGTAAGTGCAAGCTGCTGCAAACGATAGCAACAGTTGCGAGAACGTAGGGCATCTGCCAGCAACTCGGTTTCGCAAGTGCTTTTTCCACAAATTTTGGCGGTGTTAAGACACAAATTGAAATCGGGTTCACCCAGTTCGCCTATAATACGTGCCGTTTCGGTTGCATCGGTTGGGGGTGACTGAATAATTTTGCAGCAATAATCGGCGTAAGAACGCTGTTTGGTAGAGGTTTTTAACCCTCTCATTGCTTTCTTTAGCTCTTCCCTGCTGCCGTAAAGAGCGTAAAGAGCAGCCAATCTGACCTCTGCTATTGGCGGCAGATTGGGAATTATTTGGGCAAAATTAAGCAGGTCGGTTTTGCTTATTGGCAATAAAAAGGGCAAAACTACCTCTGCATATTCGGTTATTACGGCTTGAACGGATTTTCCGCACAGTAATTTGAACAGTTCTTCCCTCACCCGTTCGGCCGATATGTTTTTAAGCAGATGAGATAGCTTAAACACCCCTGACGATGTGTTGGGATGAATATTAAAGCCCAAAACCGATGCAAAGCGTAGCGCACGCAAAATTCGCAAGCCGTCTTCGTTAAAGCGTTTTTCTGCATCACCTACACAGCGGATAATTGCTGCGGCAATATCCTCTTGGCCGCCGTATAAATCAACCAGGTTGCCGTTGCAATCCATTGCGATTGCATTTATAGTAAAATCCCGTCGGGCTAAATCTTCCGATAAATTAGGTGTAAAGGTGACGTTTTCGGGACGGCGATTATCCTTATACTCGCCGTCTATGCGATAGGTGGTTATCTCTACGGGGCCGTCGTTGGTAAGCAGAGTTACCGTGCCGTGCTTGATGCCCGTTTCGATTATTTTGCGACCTGCAAACACCTGCTGCATCTGATTAGGTAACGCAGAGGTTGTAAGGTCATAATCGTGAGGGCGGGCGCCCATTAGGGTGTCGCGCACACAACCGCCCACAAGGTAGCATTCGTACCCTGCACTATTAAGGGTAACCATTGCAGCTTGCACTTGCTTTGGAATTTTCATGGCACAACACCTCCTTTTATTATATAAAAAATATATCAAAAAGGTAATTTTATGTCAATATGCAAAAACACCCCTGTCTAATGACAGAGGTGTTTTAAGTTTAATTACAGAAGCTCGATAATAGCCATCTCTGCAGCGTCACCACGGCGGGGGCCGATTTTGGTGATGCGAGTATAACCGCCGTTACGGTCGGAATACTGAGGGGCAATCTCTTCAAACAGCTTCTTAACAACGTCCTCTTTAGTTACAAAAGCCATAACCTGGCGCTTTGCGTTAAGATCGTTGCTCTTTGCAATGGTAATATATTTCTCGGCAACAGCACGAACTTCTTTTGCTCTGGTAACGGTGGTCTCGATCTTTCCGTTTTCGAAAAGGAAAGTAACCAAGCCGCGAAGCATAGAAATTCTATGATCGGTAGTTCTGCCGAGCTTTCTGGTACCTGGCATCTGATTTCACTCCTTGATACTAAAGTACAGGACTAAGCGTCCTATCGTGGGACTTATTCGTCCTCTTCACTTAAGCCGAAGCCGAGGGAGGCCAACTTAGCAACAACCTCTTCAAGAGATTTTCTGCCAAGGTTGCGAACCTTCATCATTTCTTCTTCGGTCTTGCTGATAAGATCCTCAACTGTGTTGATACCGGCACGCTTGAGGCAGTTGAAGCTGCGAACAGAAAGGTCAAGCTCTTCAATAGTCATTTCAAGAACCTTTTCCTTACCCTTATCGTCTTTTTCAACCATAATCTCGCCACTGTAAGCATCGCCGCTGAGATCAACAAACAGGTTAAGATGCTCGGTAAGAACCTTTGCTGCAAGTGACACTGCCTCTTTGGCGGTGCAGGTGCCATCGGTCCAAACCTCGATGGTGAGGCGGTCAAGGTCGGTAACCTGACCAACGCGTGTATTATCAACTGTGTAGTTTACCTTAAGAACGGGGGTGTAGATTGAGTCTACAGGGATAAGACCAACAATAGTCTGAGCGGGCTTATTGCGCTCAGCAGGTATATATCCGCGGCCCTTGTCAAGAACAAGCTCCATATACAGCTTGCCACCTTCGGCAACTGTTGCGATGTGAAGATCGGGATTAAGAATCTCAACCTCGGCATCGGCCTTAATGGTTGCGCCTGTTACGTCGCAGGGACCCTCTGCCTCAATGTAAACTGTTTTGGGACCGTCGGAATGAAGCTTCGCGTTAAGTCCCTTAATGTTCAGAACTATCTCGGTAACATCCTCTTTTACACCGGGGATGGTGGAGAACTCGTGAACTATACCGTCAATCTTAACAGAGGTGCAAGCTACACCGGGCAAAGATGACAGAAGAACTCTGCGCAAGCTGTTGCCGAGAGTAGTGCCGTATCCTCTTTCAAGCGGCTCGATGACAAATTTGCCATAGTTGCCGTCGCCGAGGCCTTCCTCTACTTCGATTCTGGGCTTCTCGATTTCGATCATTCAAAACCCTCCTAAAAATTTGATAACGGTTAATCCGATTACTTAGAGTAGAACTCAACGATGAGCTGCTCTTCGATGGGAGCATCAATCTCTTCACGGGTGGGGAGATTGATAACCTTTGCTTCAAGAGTTTCCTTGTTAACATCGAGCCACTGGGGCACGGGACGTGCGCTGTTAGCTTCGATGACATCCTTGATTTTTACGCTGTCGCGGCTACCGCTCTTGATAGCGATAACATCACCGGCCTTAAGAAGGATAGAAGGAACGTTTACCTTCTTACCGTTAAGGGTGAAGTGATTGTGAACAACGAGCTGTCTTGCCTCGGCACGGGAATTAGCCCAACCAAGACGATATACGATGTTGTCGAGACGGCTCTCAAGTATGCGGAGAAGGTTTTCGCCGGTAACGCCGGTCTTCTTCTCGGCCATCTCAAAATAATGATGGAACTGACCCTCCTGAACACCGTAGTAACGGCGTGCCTTCTGCTTCGCACGAAGCTGAAGACCATATTCAGAGGTCTTCTTTCTGCCCTTACCGTGCTGACCGGGAACGAAGTTGCGGTCAACCATGGGGCACTTTTCTGAGTAACATTTTGCGCCCTTGAGGAAAAGTTTTTCACCCTCGCGGCGACAAAGTTTACATACCGGACCGGTATATCTAGCCATTTATAAGCACCTCCAAATAATTATACGCGGCGTCTCTTGGGCGGACGGCAGCCATTGTGAGGAATGGGGGTTACGTCTTTAATCATAGTAACCTCAAGACCTACGGTCTGAAGGGCACGGATAGCGGCTTCACGGCCTGAACCGGGACCCTTTACATAACCCTCAACGCTCT
>JAZQSG010000153.1:0-3964 GCA_045630025.1 Acutalibacteraceae bacterium | reverse complement strand
TCATACAACTCCTTGGCTCACAGAACGACATGGCTACGATCCGACTTCATCGGTAGCCCACTCGCCGTCTACCATTACGTAGTAGGTGGGGATAAGGGCCTCGCCCTGAGCAATCTTTTCGCCCTTGTACCAAAGCTGAGGAATAACGTGTTCTTCCATACGGAATTCAAGGTCGCCAAGTGCAACGCCGCCGTAAGTTGCGGGTGCATCCTGACGAAGGTTGTTATTGTTATAACGAACCATTAGTACGGTGCCGCTGAAGCTTACGTCTACGCCGTCAAAATGGTAAGCATCGTTGTAAACGAGCTTTCCGGACTGATAGCTGTAGGTGCCGCTGATTTTGTAAGAGCCATTGTCAGCGTCCTCGGCGGGGGTAGCAGTACCACCGTTCATAACAGCGGTCCAAGCATCGTAGTCGAAACCAAGGGAATCGTCAACGATGGTGTAGCTGTCGGGAAGTTCAACAACAACGTCATCTGAATAGATGTTAAGTGCTGCGGCTGCGCCCATTACAGTATCAACGTCTGCAGATACTACGGTTGCATCGCCTGCAGCGGTGCTGATGGTGGCAATACCGGGAAGGGTAACGCCATCGCCACCGTAAAGACCAACAGAATATTCGCCAACCTTTGCGTCTGCAGCAGCAGTAAGCTTAATTCTGAAAAGCTCGCCGTTGTTAGCGTCAAGCTCGGTCTTGGTGATTGAGTAGTTTACGCCACCCAATACGCCGTCGGTGCGAAGCAATGTTTTAAGGTAGTTGCCGTCCATATTGTACTCGAGAGCGCCGCTTTGGCCTGCGATTGCATCCTTGTAGGGTGAATCCCATACCAAGCCGTTGCTGTCGGTAGTAGCAGAAAATACGGTTGCGTCAAACTCAAGATATGCGGTTACTACAGAGATAGCTCTGTCGATATCGGCTGCGACTACAACGTCGTCAGCAGAATAATCAACGTCTGCTTCGCCAACATAATCCTCATAGTTATCCACACTGATTACTGCCCATACGGACTCGCCTGCTTTTATCTGGTTAACAACCTTGCCCTCATCGTCAACTATGGTAACGTTCATAGTTGCGGTTGACTGAGCAAAAGCCATTACAGAGAACATGGAAAAAGCCATGATCAAAGCAAGCAATAATGCCAGTGTCTTTTTCATAGAAATATGCCTCCTTTTAAATTTCTGTAGCGTTAGGGAAACTTCCCCTTTTACAGTTAACAAAATTATATCATATAGAAAAAAGCACTGTCAATCTAGCGCCCCTATAATGCAAGTGGTTATTAGTAACGAAGATTTGTTGTTGGTTTTGTGCATATTCACAGTTTGTTTACAAATATAGTATACACCCATTTTTTCAACCACAAGAAGGGCATTTTTTTCACAAACCAAAAGCACTACAAAACAGCCAAGAAAAACAAAATCACCCGCCACGCGGTGGTGACGGGTGATTGTTTAATTTTTAGCCAAGCTAAGCAAATTATTTGCTTACAACCATGTTAAAGCTGGGAACAATGGTCTTCAATACGTAGCCGTCAGCGATAAGCTCGCTGTCAACGTTGGTGTTAAGCATACCGCCTGCTACAAAGCCGGTGATGGCTGCTGCATCAGCGGTGCCAACAGAAACGATGGCGTTCTTATCAGCTGCGTAGGTAAGGAAGTTACCGCCGCTTACGCTAACGGTGCCGATTGCCTGGTAACCGGAGTTGCCAACGTTTTCAATAGCGAAGGCAGAATCGGTAGAAGCAATGAAGGTACCGCCGGTGATGGTTGCGTTGCCTGAACGAATTTGAAGGGCGTGCTCTTTACCGATCAAGGTACCGCCGGTAACAACCACATTGCCTTCCTGGGGCAGATACATTGCGCTGTATTCTACGCCCTGCAATTCACCGCCGTTGATGGTAACGGAGGTGTTATCGCGGCCGCCGTTGCCGGCTACTGCATACCAGCCGCCAACCAGCTTACCGCTGTTAACGGTAAGGGCAGCGCACTCGCCTGTTGCGGCATCGCCGTAACGGGTAAGGTTGATTGCAATGTAAAGGCCGCTTGCATCCATGATGCCGTTGCCTACGCTATCCTTAATGGTAACGTGAGCGCCGCGGGCAACACAAATGAGTGATTGATTGTAGTTATCAAGCACGTAATTCTCTGAAGCAGAGATGGTTTTGCCGTTAAGGTCAATGGTGATATCGTTATTTGCAACGATGGTGCCGTCAATAGCAGTGTCGTTCATGATAACGACGGTATCACCGTCTTGGGCTGCTGCAATAGCAGCCTCAAGACTTGAATACTCAACAGTGCCAATCTTTGCGGCAACAAGCTTAGCTTCGCCAACGATGTACCATACGTCACCGTTGCTCTGCTTTTCGGTGATAACTGACAAGCCGTCAGCAACGTAAGCAGAGGGATCGTAGTTAACGAAGATACCGCCGTTTACTACGATAGAGCCGCCCTCGTTAGAAAGAACTCTGTACTTGCCGTTAAGTGCGCTGTCAGCAGCGAAGAAACCGCCGTTGATAACAACACTTGAACCGGACTTAACAACTACGGTTGCACGGTTGCCGTTTGAAAGGAAGGTACCGCCGTCAACAACAACGTTGGCGCCCTTTGCAACGTACATACCGAAGGTTGCGCCGTTGTCGCCGCCATCGTAATAGCCGCTTACAACGTGTGCATTTACATTCTCACCGGTAATGTGAAGTGCTGCAGAGTTAGGAAGATCGCAGACTATGTCTCTCTTATAGGTGTTGTAGTCAACGTATTCTTCGTAATCGCCTGCCCAGCTGAGATAGAGGCCCATTACGCCGATAGACTCGAACTTAAAGTTCTTGCCGTTAGAGGTTGCGAAATACTCAACGTAGCCGTTGGTAAATCCTCTCATAACAAGATCAGATGTGCAGTTGGTGAATGCGTTAGATGCAATTCTTGCCTCGCCGTTTGAACCTGAGTGCAGGTTGCGCTCGTCAACGAAGGTGATGGTGCGCAAGCCGGAATCGGTAAATGCATTAGCAGAGATTCTGGCAACGCTTGCAGGAACGGTAAACTCGGTCAAAGAGGTACATCCGTTAAAGATCATTGAGTTAACAAGTGAGCAGTTCTCGCTAAAGGTTACGCTTGCAAGAGCGGTGTCGCCCATGAATACCTCGTAACCGGTGTAGGTTACGCTGTTGGGGATAACGATGCTCTCAAGAGCGACACAGAGCTTGAATGCACGGTTGTTAATAGTGGTGATAGTAGAGGGAAGCTCTACGTTATTAAGTTGCTTACAGTTGTAGAAGGCCAAAGAGCCAAGACTCTCAAATCCTTCGTTGAATACAACCTTCTTGAGCTTGAGGCAAGAGTAGAAGGTTTCGTAACCGGTAGACTCAACGTCTTTACCGAAGGTTACCTTTTCAACCTGGGTCAAGCCCTTGAACAAGCGGTTGCCCAAACGGGTGATGCCGTCGCTGATTACGATTTCCTTAATGTCGGCGCGAAGTTCGATGAAGGGGTTAACATCGCCAACGTTGAAGTAATCGTAGGTAGAGCCGGTACCGGTAAGGGTAAGAACGCCGGTGGTGAAGTCAAGAGTCCAGGTGATGTCTTCACCAACGCGGTTATCGCTGATTACGTAGTCAGCGCCGCAGGTGGTGCACTTACCGCCTGAATACTTGTGGCCAAGTGCTGCAACAGCGCCGGTAATGTAGCTGAAGCCGCAATCGTTACAGGTATAGGTTGTGAAGCCCTCTGTCGAGCAGGTGGGATCGGTGGTGGTGATGTTGTAGTTATGGGGCTTAAGAACACCCTCGGTATAGGTCTCACGGCTGAGCTCGATACCGCATCCGGTGCAGTAACGTACTACGTCGTGAGTTGCAAGAGTAGAACAGGTTGCTTCAGTCTCGTTTTCAACAACAGCTTCGCCTTCGGTGTGACCGGTTGCGTTGGTGTAGTTGTCAACGTAGCTGTCACCGCAGTTTGCACAGGTATGGGT
>JAZQSG010000152.1:0-4851 GCA_045630025.1 Acutalibacteraceae bacterium | reverse complement strand
GAAGCCGCAGCAGACGGCAAGAGGCCGCAGGTTCAAGGTCTCGGCTGTCGCCTCGGTCGGTGCTTCTGCGCCACGCGCAGAGGTGTCCACCGGACACCCGCACCCTGTCACTCGGACCAAAAAAAGCGCTTGCCTTTTCTTTTGAAGCTAATTATAATAAAGGCAAGTCAAAACAGGTCCGTTTTTCTAATTTGAAGAAAAGGCAGAAGTTTTAAAATGAAAAGATTTTATAAAAAATTAACGGCAGCTGCGGTTGCTCTTTTACTTTTGTTTAGCTTCAGCAGCTGCACAGAGGATATGCTTGCAGGCGCCAACCTTGCAAACGGGCAAGCAACTCAGTCTGAAGCTGAAAGTCTTACCTCGTCTGCCCTGCAACGTAATGAAGAGGCCGAATCCCAAACGGCAGAATCGTCGGCAGCGCCAAGGGTTGCAGTTCAAAGCATATCCCTAAGCAAAAACTCCTTTACACTTGTGCAAGGTGAAAGCGGCAAGCCAACCGCTACCGTTAAGCCCTCAAACGCCACCAACAAAGGCACCAAATGGTCAAGCAGCAACACAAGCATTGCAACCGTTAACTCGTCGGGCAAAATAACCGCCGTGGGCGTTGGCACCTGCACCATAACCGTTAAATCAGCAGATAATTCCAAGGTTTCTGCCAACGTTTCGGTAACCGTTACCGCCCTTGTGGAGCCCGAGCTGACCTATATTGAAGGCATTTTGATTGCCAACAAAACCTACGCCCTGCCAAGCACCTACAACCCCGGTGTTGACCCCGTTGCCAACGCCGCCTTGCAAAAAATGTTTGCCGCCGCTAAGGCAGACGGTCTTAACCTTTTCGTTTGTTCGGGCTTCAGAAGCTACACGACCCAAAAGAATCTTTACGAGCGATACGTTAAACGGGACGGTGCCGCCGCGGCCGACCGATACTCCGCCAGACCCGGTCACTCGGAACATCAGACGGGCCTTGCCTTTGATATAAACAAGGCCGATTCAAGCTTTGAAGGCACACCCGAGGCAATTTGGCTGGCCGAAAACAGCTATAAATACGGCTTTATTATTCGCTATCCGTCGGGAAAAGAAGCTGTAACCGGCTATAAATACGAGCCGTGGCACGTAAGATACCTTGGCGTTGAAGTTGCAACCCAGGTTTACAACAGCGGGCTTTGCCTTGAAGAATATTTGGATATAACTTCGGTTTATCAACAATAAAAAACAGCTCCAATCGGTTGGTTGGAGCTGTTTTAATTATTTACTTATCTTTTTTCGGCGTTTGAAAATAAAGCTTCTGAAAAGAATTATATTCATCACCGCAAAGAAGGCGAACAGCACTATAAGTGCGGGAATGGGCTCTTTGGGTGCCCAGGTTGCAAGCAGCATTAACGGGAAGCCAAAAATAATTGCGGGGAAGTTTTGATAAACCATATTGTCGGCGGCGGGGGTTTTAAAGTCGCCGTCGATTTCCCGCAGCAAAATCGTGCCCGTGCTGGCGGTGCCCGTAAGCATACCGTACATCATCAAGAACTGCTCTTCGGGGTAATCCTTAAACAGCAGCTTTGCCACCAACAAATTATAAAGATAGGTTATAACCAAACCTACAACGCCCAAAATGAGCATTATTCCCCAGTATTTGCCCAATATGCCAAGGCGGATTGCGGCAACGCCTGCAACAACCATTATATCAAAAAAGAAGTTGCTGATGCGGGTCATCAAAAAGTCGTTAACGTATTCTTTTTTAACAATCTTGCCCTTTTTAAGCAGGTTCATAACCACCTTTACAAGGGTGGCGGCAAGCACGCCAAGCAAGAAGTTAAAGCCGTAAATAACCGCTTTCATGCCCGGCAAAAGGGTGCCCAACAGATGCATAATCAAATAGGCCAGCAAATATGCGGCAAAGATAAGGCACACCTGAACGGTGATTTTATCGATGCTGCCCTGCATGGGAATTTCGTTGTTGCCCTCGATGCGCTCGGTTATAATTTTGTTGTGGGGTGAGTCGGCATCCCTGCGGCTGCGCCTTTTAATAAGGTTAAGGTGTATAACACCGCCGACGCTGGCGCTCAAAAAGCCCATTGCGGCAATGGTAAGGCCGAAGCTCTTGCCACCCACGAAGCCAAACTGGGTTTCGTAAATGGTGCCGTAGTTGAGGGCCTGACCGCTGCCCTGGCCGTAGCCAAAGGGCAAAAGCACGCCCGCCGCCTTGAAAAAGCCGGTCATAAACATTGCGGCAAGAATAGTGATGCCCAGGCCAACAACCGCTTGCAGCAAATAGGTTGAAACGGTGGTTACGCCGGTATTAAAAATCTCTATACTGCGCTTTTTGGTAAACTTATTTACAGAGGGCTTAAGGGTTGACGCAATAAAGCCCAGCGCAAGGGTGTGATAGGTTATAACCTCAAGGGTTTGATAGCCCGTGCCGTTAAAAAAGGCGGTTTCAAAAAGGGGTGTATCGCTTATAGCATCAAATATACCTGCAAAAACAAGCAAAAGAATGCCTGCCAAAACCGAGGTAGGTATTAGGGATGCTCGCAAGAGTTTTATGCTTTTTTTAAGGGCGTTTGCCACCAGCAAGCTGAGCAACAAGGTGCCTATAAGAGCAACCGTGCCCCAAACGCTAGAGTCCCAAAAACTTTCCATCACTATCACCTCTGCTAATATTTTTGTATCTGTTATAAAAATGCACGTATTTGAGGGCGTTAAAGCGCTTATCGCCCTTTATCTGATAGATTTTGCCGTCGGCATAAACGTTAAGCTTGTTTTTGCCCAAAATGGTGACCGCACCAATTTTATCAAAATCAAACTCGAATTGGTCAACAACCATACGGTTGCCGTATAGCGAAAGGGTTGCCGTCTTTTTAACGGGCACCTTTTTCTTGTAAACGATAACCTCTGACAAAGCGATTTGCTCGTTATAAAGGGGCTGATCGGTATATTGGGTGAGGTCAAGCCCGTTAATATAATCCTTTTGATAATCGTACCATTGCAGCACGAAGGGGAATGAGAAGGACTCGTCCTTGCTGTGCAAAGAGGTATCCTCGCCATACTCTGCCTCAAGACCGCACTTTAAACAGCGCAGGGTGCTTTTGTCGCTTTGGAAGGTAGACAGCCCACACTTGGGGCAAACGTAAATTGCCCTTTCAAGATATTCGGCGCGGCGGGGATGCTTAAAGGTGTTGTCGCCGTTGGCCTCGTCAACGTAAAGGCCCTTGTAGATGCGGTCAAAAACCTCTTCTTTACTAAGGGCTTCCAGCTCTTCGGGCATAATAACGTCGTATACGCCGCATTCCATTTTACCCTTGCGCACAACGTCGCTCCATCGGGGATGAACACCGTAGCCGCCTTGAATTCGGTAAAGGGCCACGGGCAGCTTAAGCTTTTTGGCCAAAACCGCAATGGCGGGATTAATATACTCGGTTTTGCCGCTAAAGGTACGGTTGCCTTCGGGCGCGATGGCGATGGCTCCGCCCTCTTTAGCTACCTTAAGGCAGGCCTTGATGGCGCTGATATCAAGAGTTTGCTTTTTAATGGGGATGGGGGCTACCAAATAGCGTATGAGGGACGACACAAAGCCGTTTGAAAACAAATCTTCCGATGCCAGATAATATATGGGCCCCTTAAAGGCCATGCCAACAAAAAACTGGTCAAAGGCGGTTTGATGGTTATACAGAACCAGATAGGGGCGCTTTTCCTGCTCTTTAAATTTGTTTATATGTATGCCGTATTTTGTTCTTGAATAGGTATAAATACAGCCATAAGCAATATTTCTTACAATATGGTGGCGAAGCTTAATCCACTTGTCTTTCTTCATCTTAAAACCCCCTTTGCATTGGTTACTTGCAGGTTTAAAACTACAAAACCCATACTAACATTATATATCTTTTTATTTCTCTTGGCAAGTATTTTGTCGTTTTGGGTCAAAAAAAGCCCTTCTTTTTTATTAAAATACATCTTGAAAAGATGGGCAAAATGTATTATAATAAGTCGGTAACAGCCGCTCGTACATTTGGGCGTGCGAATGTATTGGTCCTGTGCGACGGGTTGCCGTGAATCATGTCAGGCGGGGAACCGAGCAGCATTAAGCGGATTTATCTGTGTGCCGCAGTCAACCTGTACATTCGCATACCCATTTATATGAACGGCGTTCTTTTTAGGAGGCGAGATTATGTACCGTGCACTTTATCGCAAATACCGTCCTTCCGACTTTTCGGGGGTGGTGGGTCAGCCCCAGGTGGTGCGCACCCTTAAAAACCAAATTACCGAAGGTCGGTTAAGCCACGCCTACCTTTTCACCGGCTCAAGAGGAACGGGCAAAACCAGCTGTGCCAAAATTTTGGCCAAGGCGGTTAACTGCATCAGCTCTGACAAGGGCAACCCCTGCAACAAGTGCGATATATGCCGCGGCATTGACGATGAATCCATTATGGATATTATTGAAATAGACGCCGCCTCAAACAACGGTGTTGACGATATTCGCGAGCTTCGTGCCGCCAGCGCCTTTACCCCTGCCACCGCCAAGTACCGCGTTTATATTATAGACGAGGTGCATATGCTTTCGGTTTCGGCCTTTAACGCCTTGCTTAAAACCCTTGAAGAGCCGCCCGAGCACGTTATTTTCATTCTTGCGACAACCGAAGTCCACCGCCTTCCGGCAACCATTCTTTCCCGCTGCATGCGCTTCGATTACCGAAGAATGCCGCCGGAAGTTATTGCAGAAAGAGTTAAATTCGTCTGCAAAATGGAACATATCGATATCGAGGACGAGGGCGCAATGCTTATCGGAAAGCTTGCAGACGGCGGAATGCGCGATGCCCTTTCGCTTCTCGATATCTGCCGTTCTTCCGACGAAACCGTTAC
>JAZQSG010000151.1:0-1937 GCA_045630025.1 Acutalibacteraceae bacterium | reverse complement strand
CCTGACAAGGGGAGCCGGCAAAGACTTACAACCCATTTATGGGTGGCCAATAACCGGTGCGTGGCTGGCAGGCCAACAAAAAGCGCACTTGTGCGCCGCCAGTATTATTAGGGCTATGCCCGAAAATGAAATACCCCCCGTATAACGGGGGGATTTTTATTTAATACGTGCAGTTAGTACGTATTGCCATCGGGTGCTACCCGATTAGGGGCGCAGACCCATACCACCCTCGAGGGTGAGGGTTTCACCGGTAAGATACTTAAAGTCGGGGTGAGCAAGCTGAACGCAAACGCGACCAATCTCAAGCTCGGAGTCGCCATAGTGACCTGCGGGAGGCATCTTTACGTTGGCCTTAAAGGCGTCGGGATATGCCTTTTCAAAGTTTTCAAGCTGTGCAGTCCAAGCCAAGGGGCAAATAACGTTAACGTTAACGCCGTCCTTAGCCCATTCGGTGGCGGCAACGCGGCTAAGGCCGCGAATACCCTCTTTGGCTGCGGCGTATGAGCATTGACCGAAATTGCCGAAAAGACCCGCGCCCGAAGCAAAGTTGATAACCGAGCCCTTTGCCTCAACCAGGTGAGGATAGCAGGCCTTCATATAATAGAAGGTGGCGTAAAGGCCCGAATACATAGCCAGGTTAAACTGCTCGGTGGTGTGCTGTGCAAGGGGCACGCCGGAGGCAGAGGCCTGGGCGTTGTTGATAAGCACGTCAATTCTGCCAAAGGCGGCCATAGTTTTTTCTACAACCATATTGGCAACGGCCTCGTTATCGGCATCGGGATTTATATCGGCCTGCAGTGCAAGCACCTTAATACCGTAAAGGCGCTCAAGCTCTTCCTTCGCGGTTTCAAGCTTTTCCAAATTGCGGCCGGTAATAACAACGTTGGCCCCCTCTTTAGCATAGGCGGTTGCAATGCCGTAGCCGATAGAGCCGCATCGACCATCGCTTAAAACGGCGCGACCTGCGCCCGTAATAATAACTGTTTTTCCTGTTAAAAAGCCCATAATTAAACTCCTTTGTGTTTTGTTAGGTAAGATTATATTACTATTTTTATTATTTCAATTCAATATGCAAATTAGCCAAATTTTGCATTTTTTCACCACCGCTGAATGTTTGGGCAAAAAATAATATTGCATAAAAGGGGTGGGTATGTTAAAATTATGTGTAATTTTTTGCGAAAAGAGATATACGATGGATCAAAAAACCAAACAACAAATTGAAAGGCGTCGCACCTTTGCAATAATCTCTCACCCCGACGCCGGTAAAACCACCCTTACCGAAAAGCTTTTGCTTTACGGCGGTGCCATACAATCGGCGGGCTCCGTAAAGGGCAAGCAGGGCGATAAGCACGCCGTTTCCGACTGGATGGAGCTTGAAAAGCAGCGCGGAATTTCGGTTACCTCATCGGTTATGCAGTTTGAATATAACGGCTACTGCATAAATATTCTGGATACCCCCGGTCACCAAGACTTTTCAGAAGATACCTACCGCACCCTTATGGCTGCCGACAGCGCCGTTATGGTTATAGACGCCGCCAAGGGTATAGAGCCCCAAACCCGCAAGCTGTTTAAGGTTTGTGCCATGCGCGGCATTCCCATCTTTACCTTTATAAACAAGCTCGACCACGAGGCAAGGGACCCCTTTGATCTGCTTGACGAGCTTGAAACCGAGTTTGGCATTGCCACCTATCCCATGAACTGGCCCATTAGCTGCGGCGTTACCTTTAAGGGCGTTTACGACCGCAACCGCCGCCACGTTCTTACCTTTGATAATTTTCACGGCGGCCGTCAGCGCCTTGAATCCATAATCTGCCCCATAGACGATACTGCCCGATTGGATGAGCTTATCGGCGCCGACCTGCGTCAAGAGCTTATGGACCAAACCGACCTGCTTGACGGTGCAGGCGGCGAATTCGACCTTGAAATGGTGCGCAAGG
>JAZQSG010000150.1:0-7298 GCA_045630025.1 Acutalibacteraceae bacterium | reverse complement strand
CTTGTTGCCCTGTCTGCTCAGGACTATAACGGCGGTTTCTCTACCGACGGCGGCAAAACCTGGACCTATCTTAAGTGGGCAGGCAAGAGCTGGGGCGGTCATACCTATGGCGCATATGCCCTTAGCGAAAAAGCCATCTTTGTTACCGTATCGGAGGATTGGTCCTATCCCCGCTACCTCTGGACCACCCTTGACGGTGGCAAAACCTACAACAATACCGGCATTCAGGTTAAAGGCCTTACGGCAGGTATGGGCTGCCTTGGTGACGACAACGTGGCCTTTATGGGCGAATGGCGCACCGAGGACGGCGGCAAAACCTGGAACAAGATGGTGGCTGACTCTGTCACCGGCAGCTTGGGCTGTATGGGCGTGCTTGCCATCGATCCGACTCGCGGCACCTTGTTTGGTGCCAACGGCAACCGCGTTGTTTATTCTACCGACAAGGGCGTTACCTGGTATCAGATTGCCAACGCCGGCAGCAATATTGACGACATCGCTTATGACCACGAGGGCGGCAGACTCTACGTTACTGCCAAATTCACCCTCTATGCAGGCACCGTTGATTTTGCTAAAAAAGACAATACCCTTGCTGCTGTAAAATACGTTGAAAGCGGCAACACCGCTATCGCAAAAACCGTTGCGGTTGACCCCAATAATCCTCAGGTTGTTTACGTTGGCGGCAACGGCGAGTCATCTCATTCATCATATGATTTGGGCGGTCTTTACCGTTCACTTGACAGCGGCAAAACCTGGACCTGCCTTACCCGTCAGATCGGCGACGGCAGAGATATGAGCCCCGACGGCGGTAAAAAGGCAACCACCATTCGCGTTAACCCTGCAACAAGCGAGCTGTTCGTTATTACCGGTTGCCGCGGCGTGTGGAAGATTGATCCTCCTCCCCAGTGGTATCTCGATACCCTTTCGGGTGGTGACACAACTGCCAAGGAACCTGTTGACAACTCAAATCTTGCCAACGAGTCCAAAAAGGATATTATAGAAACGGGCAAATACGCCAACTATTCGGGCTATACCACCAAGACTGTTACTCTTGAGCTTGTAAGCAAGACGGCAGGAGTAGAAAACGGCTATTTCAAGGTGCCCGACGGCGTTACCATCTATGTGGGCGACAGCATAAAGCTTGGCTGCTCCTACACCGATGCCTTTAAAATGCCCGACGGCAAAACCTACACCGACAACGTTATGATAAACACCACCCCGGTAAAGGGTTCTTGGGATAACAGCCTGCAGGCTTGCAAGAATAGCTCGGGTGCTCACGTATTCACCAAGCCCGGCTATTACACCCTTTACGTTATCAAGTCGAACTCTGCGGCAAGCGGCTATGCCATTGTCAGCTTCTATGTTGCCGACCCATATGAGGGCTACACCGAAATCAGCACCGAGGCAGAGTTTAAGGATATCAAAAACAACCTTAACGGCAACTATATCCTTACCGCGGATATTAACCTTTCAAGCTGGTCAACCATCAAAAGCACCTTTAACGGCGTGCTATACGGCAACGGCCACAAGGTAAGCGGTCTTACCGCTCCCATCTTTACCACCAACAACGGTGGCGTATCCCATATCGATATTGATGGGGCTGTGGCTACCACCAACTCCTCTTATATCGCATATTGCAAGTCAACAGGCAAGGTTGCAGGCACCAACAACGGCACCATCAAAAACTGCCTTGTGGCTAATGCAGGCGTTGTTGCCGACAGCAATTCGGGCAGCATCAGCGGCTGCTATTACAGCGGCAACAAGGTTGTGAGCAGCGGCTCCCTTGCCGAGGGTGACGTTAACTACACCTATACAAACATCACCAACAAGAATCAGTTTGCAGCGCTTGACGACAACTGGTATCAAAAGGATGGCTCTGCCCCTGCACTGATTGTTGAAAGAGGTTATACCGAGCAGACCCTATATGACATTTTTGTTGGCTATGTAATCAACAACGGTTATTTGTATATTGACTGCCTTAACAACCCCGTTGATATGTTTATAGGCGAGCACAGCTTTGAGGGTGCAACCCTCGGCGCCTATGCTCCCGACGGCACCCTGCTCGACGGAGACAAGAAGATTAACACCGGCGACAGCTTCACCATGAGCTGGGATGATGGCAGTGCTTCTCTTAAGGTGGTTATCGTGGGTGACGTTATGGCTAACGGCAAGGTAACAAACGCAGGACTCATCAAGATTATGCTCCACGTTTTGGACTACACCCCCTTGACAGACGCATTTGAGCTTGCAGGCGACCTTGACGGTGACGGAGCAGTTACCGCTGCAGACGCACTTATCTACCGCCAGGCATTGCTCGGTCTTAAGGAATTTTTGGCTTAATTAAAATTCAGTTGGGCGCCGTTTTACAACGGCGCCCGCTTTTTTATTTTTAAACCGTTTTGGTCAGAATGCACATAGTAGTTTAATGTTTTTTGGAACAAGTGATACTTTAAAAAAACCCTTAAATATTGTAAAATAAACATTATAAAATGGTTTTCTGTGTCCTTTATCAAAGCGCACGAAAGGAAGGATCAAGACAATGAAAAAGCTTTTCTGCATTTTATGCGTGCTGTGCCTTGTTATTTGTATGATTCCCGTTATGGCTTTTGCCGCTAACGACGGTGACCTGTACCTTAACTTTAACAGCAGCGAATGGACGGGCAACACCGAACAAATTCAAGCTAACGGCAGATTTTACTCGGTAGCTAACTCAAGAAAGCAATATAAAATTACCTATAACACTCCTCTTACTTTAAGCGGGGATTTTGCCGTTACAACCTATATTCACGCATTAAGCTACAACTCTAACCGTTACGGTGAATACAACGCCCTTATTCTTGGCAAGCTTGAGCTTAGAGAATATAACAACGAAAGCTCTATCGGCGGCTCCGAGGTTGGCGTGTATACCCTTAAGCTTTTTTATAATGGCACTGAGCTTGCCTCTGCCGATATGTCAACCCCAAATCACTACTACACCATCGTAAAGCAAGGCGACCTTATCCGCGTAAAACTTGACAATGCATACATTCAGCTTACCAACACCTCGGGCAACAAGGTGACGGGCGTTTCTGCAAGCGGTATGAGCTTTAATTCCGTTTCTGCTTCCGTTTTGCTGACCGCCAACTATTACAACGGACGCTACGCCCTGGGTATGATTGTTGACAGAAACTATACCGACGTGGTAGCTAACGACGACGTTAACTATCCCCACGAAAGTCTTTACATCATTGACCCCGACAGCGGCAAAAACGTTATAACCTATATGAACACCGGCGTTGCCATTCCCACAGGCACCGACAACAAGGTTTTGAGCTATAACCAGCCCGGCACCTATTTTTCTTCCGACCTGTGGCAAGCCGTGCCAATGATAAACCAAGACCTTATTAACCGCGGCTATCTTGAAGGCGGCGAGGCCTGCCAGGCAATCCCTTCGGTGGTTGTATCTTCCGACGATCGCCTTGCGATGTTTGGCACCGATATTTCAGGCATCTATCGCTCACTTGACGGCGGTAACCATTGGCAATCCTGCACTATTGGCCTAGGCGCAGGCGGTGCAACGGGCATTGCCATTGACCCCACCAACCCCGACCACGTTATTATCGTTGGCTGCAACACGGGCGCAACACGCTCAAACGGCCTGTACGTAACCACCAACGCCCTGGGCCAGTGCGAATGGACCAAAGGTCTGTCAGCTAAGGATATTTCGGGCACAAACAACGCCATTAAAAAGCACAACGACCACCGTATTCAGATAGTTTACGACCTTAATTCATACGACCAAAGCAAGGGCTATTGCACCACTGCATATTGGTCGGTTGAAGACATTACCCTTACAAGCAACAACGTTGAGTATAATCAGCAGGCAATGTGGAAAACCACCGACGGCGGCTTCAGTTGGGTTAAGCTTGAAGATGCCGTAGGCACCATTAAGGTTGACGGTGTTGCTCAAGAAAGCTCTGCCTTTCTTGCAGGCGCCGAAATGGCATCTTACACCGTAAAGGGCACCTTTTATATGTATGCCGCCACCAAAAACGGCTTTTATCTGTCGGTTGACGGCGGTAAAAACTGGACCGAAACCCTTAACAGCCACGGTGTTTACGCCAACGGCATTGACGTTATTGAAACCGAGGTTGCAGGTTGCGATTCCTCTACCATAGGCAAGGTTTGGATAACCACCGACTCTGCCCTGTATCGCTCTGACGATTTTGGCTACACCTGGAAAAAGATTAACGGCGTATATTACCCCGTTTACTCTTCTTCCGATGGCGGTTATACCCCCGATAACATTTCGGTAAGCTCTCTCAACCCCGACAACATTTACGTTACCCACAGAAACACCAACGGAAGCGGTTGGTACTCTAACAACGGCGGCTTAAGCTGGGCTAAATCTATTCAAAACAGAGGCCAGGCCGAAACCTGGCAGCCCGTTAGCGGTGTTTCTCCCTTTGGATATTGGAGCAACGTTTACGAAAACACCCTTTTCGTAAATGCAAACGGCATTTGGAAATCGGTTGACGGCGGCGTTACCATTAAGTGGAGCAACTCGGGCTATAACGCCATTGCCATTACCGGCGGCTGGAACTTTAACGTAAATAATCCCAACTACATTATTGTTTCATCCCAGGATTACAACGGCGGTTATTCTACCGACGGCGGCAAAACCTGGACCTATCTGTCTTGGCGAGGCGCCTCGTGGGGCGGCTTTACCTACGGCTCGTATATTCTTGACGAAAACACCATGTTTGCTTGTGACGCCACGGGTTGGCACGACCCCCGTTATCTTTGGACCACCTTTGACGGCGGCAAAACCTTTAACAATACCGGCATTTTAGTAAACGGTTTGCAAGCAGGTATGGGCTGCCTGGGCGACGACAAGGTTGCCTTTATGGGCGAATGGCGCACCGAAGACGGCGGCAAAACCTGGGTTGAAATGGTGGCCGACTCTACAACGGGCAGCTTGGGCTGCAAAGGCGTGCTTACCATTGATTTAAAACGAGGCACTCTTTTTGGTGCCAACGGCAACCGCGTAGTATATTCTACCGACAAGGGTATTACCTGGCATCAGTTGGCCAACGTAGGCGCAAAAATAAGCGACATTGCATACGATAACCAAAGTGGCAAAATCTACGTTACCGCAAAATACACCCTTTATGCAGGCCAAATTGATTTCAGCAATTCAAACAACCCCTTAACCGCAGTAAGCTATACAGAAGATGGCAACTTATCCATTGCCAACACCGTAGCAGTTGACCCTAACAACCCCAACGTGGTTTACGTTGGCGGCAACGGCGACGTTAACTACGCCTCTTACGATTTGGGCGGCGTTTACCGCTCACTTGACAGCGGCAAAACCTGGACACGCATTACCCGTGCCGAGGGCGACGGCAGAAATATGAGCGCCGACGGTGGCGAGCAAGCCACCCGTATGCGCGTTAACCCCGCAACGGGCGAGCTTTTCGTTTCCTGCGCCTGCCGCGGTATGTGGAAGATTGCTGCACCGCCTCAATGGTATCTTGACGCTCTTGAAAAGGGTGACGTAACCGCCACCGAGCCCGTCGACCCCAACTCGGAGCTGTTTGGCGAGTCTAAAAAAGATATTGTTGAAACGGGCAAATACGCCAATTATGAGGGCTACACCCCAAAAACCGTTAAGCTTGAGCTTGTTAACGCCCACGCAGGGTCTGAAAACGGCTACTTCAGAGTGCCCAACGGCGTAACCATATACACGGGAGATAAAATTAAGTTTAATTGCTCTTACCACACCACCGTTACCCTGCCCAACGGCAAAAGCTACAGCCGCTTGTTAATTAACACCACCACCGTAAAGGGCGATTGGGCGTATAACTCTCAGGTTTGCAGCAACTCAAGCGGTGCTCACGTATTTACCGAGCCGGGCTGGTACTCTATCTATACCATTTCAAGCGACGACTCCTCTGCAAGCGGATACTCTCTTGTTAATTTCTACGTAGCCGACCCCTACGCCGGCTATACCGAAATAAGCAGCGCCGCCGATTTGGAAAAAATTAAAGCCAATCTTAACGGCAACTATATTCTTACCAACGATATAACCCTCAACGGTTGGACCTCTATCGGCTCCGAAACCAACAGCTTTAACGGCGTTATATACGGTAACGGACATAAAATCAGCGGTCTTACCCAATCCTTCATCGTTAACAACAACGGCGGTATCTCACACATTGAGTTTGAGGGCACCGTTAACGGAAACGCCATTATTGCCAAAACCAACTATTCTTACATTGCATACTGCAAGGTAAGCGGCAGTGTTACGGGCGAGAGCGTTGGTGCAGTTGCAAACATTAACGTAGGCATTATTAAAAACTGTGTTGTTGACGCCACCCTTTCCACCGCCTTTAACGGCGCGGTTGCAGGCAGCAACCCCACCGAAACCATTGAGGTAGAAAACGAAGTGGTTACCGGCACCGACGAAAACGGCAACGACATTATTGAAACCGTAACTACCACCGTAACCCAACCCATTGGCTCAATAAGCGGCTGCTATTATCCCATGGGAATGAGTGTAATAGGCACCGGTGCTATTGCCGCAACCGACATCAACTATACCTATACGCAAGCCGCCGATAAGAGTCAGTTTGCCAACCTTGATAATAACTGGTATGTTCTTGAGGGCAGCACTCCCTCTCTTCGTGTGGAGCGCGGCTATACCGACACCACCCTTGATTCTTTCTTTGAGGGCTACGTAATTAAAGACAGATATATTTACGTTGACTCTCTTAACAACCCGGTAGGTATGTTTATAGATGACGCTAAGCTTGAAGGTGCCGAGATTTACGCCTGTGGCCCCGACGGCTCTGCCCTTGGCTCTAACGACTGCGTAAACACGGGCGACCGCTTTGTAATGGCTTGGGAGGATAACACCGTAACCCTTACCGTGGTTATAGTAGGCGATATTATGGCCAACGGCAAGGTTACCTCTGCAGGATACATCAATCTTTCGTATCACGTTTTGGGTGTACATAATTTGACCGATGCCTTTGAGCTGGCAGGCGACCTTGACGGTGACGGCTCCGTTACCGCTGCAGACGCGTTAATCTACCGTCAGGCATTGCTTGGTCTTAAAGATATTTTGGCTTAAGTTTAAACTAAAAAACGGGTGCCATCTGACAGAAGGCGCCCGTTTTGTTTTTAGAAAGGAGGGTGACTATGGTTTGCAACATTTGCCCCAGGGGCTGCAATCTGCCCAGAGATGACGGGGCGGGGCGCTGCGGAGTGGGCAACCAAATGCAAATTGCCCGCATTGCGCCTCATTATTGGGAAGAGCC
>JAZQSG010000149.1:0-1495 GCA_045630025.1 Acutalibacteraceae bacterium | reverse complement strand
GATTTCATCCTGGCCGATGCCCAGGGCAGCAACTCACCCAACAACTGCGCCACCTTCATTCAGCCCGACGGACGCTCCATAATTCAATTGGAGCCCTGCTGTCGCGTCGAAAAGGGCAAGCAGATAGTGGGTCACAAGTGCAAATTTGATATTGATATCTACGGCCCCGGCATCCAGGGCACCCACTACGGAAGCGGTCTGTCTGCCTTTGGCGGCTCCATCCGCAAGGGCGAGCTTACCTCAAGCGAACCCATTCGCCACGCCCTAAAGCTTAATGTTCAGGCCAGCAAATACATATATTTTGATAAGTCCACCCAAAAGGGGTATATTTGGCCTGCCGACCGCCACGACAGCTACGCCAATAAGGATGGTGACGGTCGCAAATATGGCGGCAAAATGAGCGAGCTTCGTATGGGCACTCTGCTCACCATACCCAAAAATATAACTGCCGAAAGCTTGGGCATCAAAACCGAAATCGGCAAAAAGATATTTTATGCCCTGCAAAATTACGGCTGTTATATAGTTGACGATTCAGCCACCGACGTTTACGCCTGGAGCGTAGAAAGCGGAGTAGCAGAAGAGGTGCAGGCAAAATACGGCATTCCTCTTAAATCAACCGTAAGCCAAAACAATCAATATTATAAAGATTCAATGGCAATGTTCAGAAATCTTTATATTGTTACCAACAACGGTCCCGATACCATTGGCGGCGGAGGCACTCCTTGCTGTCCTTTGGCCCCGGATTTTAAATAATAACTAGGATGTGAATTAATGAAAAAAGCAGCTTTATCTTTTGTATCTTTGGTTTTATGCTTGGCTTTGCTGGCTTCTTGCTCTGCAGGTACGTCAGGTTCTGTTGTTGACGGCAGCAACAACAACACCTCAAGCTATTTACCCCCTTGGATGAGACCCGATTTTGATACCTCAAAGTCTTCATCAAAGGCCGACCCAAATTATTCGTCATCGGCCAATTCGAATTATACAAACTCCAACAATACGCAAATTAATTCCACCACAATGTCAACTACCCCCGCTGACGGCAACGCCCCTGCAGGCGCAACCAAATACAGCGGCACCCGTGACCCGTGGCTGTGGCCCTTTGCCGCAACCTCCATTTGGAATATGCCCATCGGCTCGGGCGCCAAGCTTCAAAAGGCCAACTTTAACGATGAATACTGGATAGGCGTCGATACCGAGTATATGATCAAAACCAAAAGCAGCGACCCTATTGTAAACGTTTATTCCCCCTCATCTTGGGGTCAGCGTTGGCCCGGTGACAAATTTCAGGGACAGATGCACGTGCCCTACGACTTTATATTGGCCGATGCCCAGGGCAACAGCACTCCCAATAACTGTGCAACCTTTCTTATGCCTGACGGCAGAACGCTTAAACAGCTGGAGCCCTGCTGTCGCGTCGAAAAAGGCAAGCAGATAGTCGGTTGGCTCCACAGCGATGTTGATATTTACGGCGACGGTATGGGCGGTTCTCATTGGG
>JAZQSG010000148.1:0-1110 GCA_045630025.1 Acutalibacteraceae bacterium | reverse complement strand
CTTGACAGCAGCATTAAAAACCTTTCAAACGCCAATGCAAACAAACAATCCGTTGCCTTTTTCGTTACCGACGAGCAAACCCTTTCAAAAGGATCGGTTGCCGCCGATTTGGTTACCTTGGCAGGGGTTGAAAAGCTTGTTGGTGGCTCTGACGGCGACATTATAAAGGCCAAGCCCGATGCAATCGTATGCCCCGTTGGAAGCAAGGCCTCTTTTGAAGAGCGCTTTGAGGGCGTTAAGGTGGTTGAATTTGACGCCTCTTCTTTTGACCGTATAGGCGTTGAAATGGTTGAGGTTATAACCGCTTTTATTTCCGTTTTTGAAGAATAAAAAGTTTTTTGAATTTTTTAAAAATAATGCTTGACAAACAGATGTGACTGTGTTAATATATCTTTTGTTCCGAGTCGGTGCTTATTGCCGTGAGGGTCCACCTGTTCCCATCCCGAACACAGAAGTTAAGCTCACGAACGCCGAAAATACTTGGGTGGCAACGCCCCGGGAAAATAGGTCGGTGCCGACACAACAAACAGTCGCTTATGGCGGCTGTTTTTCTTTTATCAAAACCTTTAAGTCAGGAGGTGCCTTTCGTGGTTAAGCAAGGTGAAGAGCAGCTTGGCAAGGCCAAAATGCTGCCCCTTATATTAAAAATGGCCTTACCCTCTATTGCCGCTCAGTTTGTAAATTTGCTTTACAGCATTGTTGACCGCATATACATCGGTCACATACCCGAAATAGGCACAACCGCCCTGGCAGGGGTTGGTATAACGGGTTCGATACTTATACTTATTGCCGCATTTTCTCTTTTCGTTGGCGGTGGCGGTGCCCCCTTGGCATCTATCGCTTTGGGTAAAGGTGATCGGGAAAGGGCCGAAAAAATATTGGCAAACGGTCTTTCTCTGCTGCTGTTTTTTGGCTTTGCATGCGGACTTGTTACATACTTTATAAAAGACGATTTGCTTCGCCTTATCGGTGCCGACGAATCTACCTTTGGATATGCTTCGGATTATTTATCTATTTATCTTATAGGCACCGTGTTTGTTATGATTTCGGTAGGTCTTAACAGCTTTATATCTTGCCAAGGTCGCGCCAACGTTGCCATGATATCGGTGG
>JAZQSG010000147.1:0-2512 GCA_045630025.1 Acutalibacteraceae bacterium | reverse complement strand
GTGCCCAAAATGCACAAGCCGCCTGCCTGACGAACCTCTTCTGCCTCGGGTGCAACCTCTGCCTTGAATTCGGCAAGCAGCTTTGCAAATTGCTCGCGGGCTTCAAGAATTTCAGCATCGTGGGTTTCGGCGTAACCGGTTGCCTCAACGATAAGCTCTTCGCTAAAGCCAAGACGGCGCATCTGTGCCTTGGCAAGATATTCTGCGTTACCACCCAGCATAATATCGGTACCTCGGCCTGCCATATTGGTGGCTATGGTTACTGCACCCTTTTTACCTGCCTGAGCGATAATTTCGGCCTCTTTTTCGTGATATTTGGCGTTGAGCACCTCGTGCTTAATGCCTCGTGCTTTAAGCATTTTGCTGAGTATTTCTGACTTTTCGATAGAGATAGTGCCCACCAAAACGGGCTGACCGCGACGGTTACACTCTAAAATTTGTTCGATAACCGCATTGAACTTGCCTCTTTCGGTCTTGTAAACTACGTCGTTTTCATCTTTTCTGATAAGGGGCTTGTTGGTGGGGATTTCTATAACGTCAAGAGCATAAATCTCTCTAAACTCGGTTTCTTCGGTCATTGCGGTACCCGTCATACCCGACAGCTTTTTGTAAAGGCGGAAATAATTTTGGAAGGTGATGGTTGCAAGGGTGCGCGACTCTTGGGCAATTTTTACCCCTTCCTTTGCCTCGATGGCCTGATGCAAGCCCTCGTTGTAACGGCGGCCGTACATAAGGCGGCCCGTAAATTCATCAACTATGATTACCTCGCCGTCTTTGACAACATAGTCTATATCACGGCTCATAACGCCGTGGGCTCGAATGGCCTGGTTAATGTGGTGAGCCAGAGTCATATTTTCAATGCTGTTAAGATTGTCAATGTTAAAATACTTCTCGGCCTTAGCAGTGCCCGATGCGGTAAGAACAGCGGTTTTTGCCTTTTCATCAACAACGTAATCGCCGTCGTACCGAGCTTCGCTGTCATCTATTTTTGCATTCATCTCGCGCACCTTGTGCATACGAAGGGTGCGAACAAAGCGGTCGGCACGCTGATAAAGGTCGCTGCTTTCATCCCCTTGACCTGATATGATAAGGGGTGTTCTGGCCTCGTCTATCAAAATTGAGTCAACCTCGTCAACAATGGCAAAGGCGTGACCGCGCTGAACCTTTTGTTCTTTATAAACCACCATATTATCGCGCAGATAATCGAAGCCCATTTCGTTGTTGGTGCCGTAGGTTATATCGGCAAGATAGGCCTCGCGTCGGGCTTCGTTGGACATCCCGTGAACAATAAGTCCCACGGTAAGGCCAAGAAAACGGTAAACCTTGCCCATCCATTCGCTGTCGCGTCGTGCAAGATAGTCGTTAAGGGTAACGATATGCACGCCCTTACCGGTAAGGGCATTGAGGTAAGCAGGTAAGGTTGCAACAAGGGTTTTACCTTCACCGGTGCGCATTTCACCGATTCGTCCCTGATGGAGCACAATACCTCCCACAATCTGCACGGGGTAGTGGCGCATACCCAAAACGCGGTCGCTGGCCTCACGGCAAACGGCAAAGGCCTCGGGCAAAATGCTGTCGAGACTTTCGCCCTCTTGATAACGCTCTTTAAATTCTACCGTTAAGCGTCGCAAATCATCGTCACTTTTTTGACGCATTGAATCTTCATAATAAAGCACACTCTCCAATATGGGAGTAATGCGCTTAAGTTCTTTTTTTGAATAATTTCTGGCGAGCAATTTAACTAAATTCATTTTCTATGCCTCTCGGTAATATAATTAGTGTTTGGGTGGCAAAAATTACTCTGCGCCCATTATATGCTATTATATCATATAACCGTACAAAAATAAAGCACATTTTACAAACATTCGGCTTATTTTTTCGACATTTTATGCAGACAGAGTATTGACATCATAATAAAAAAGGGTTTATAATGTATCCCGTAGATTTTTTGTGCCTTTCGGCACATATCAATTTTAGGAGGAATTTGTTATGGCAATTAACAATGCATATCTTAACAAGGTTTTTGAAGATGTTGTTAAGCGCAACCCCAACGAGCCCGAGTTTCAGCAGGCCGTTTATGAAGTTCTTGAAAGTCTTGTTCCCGTAGTTGAGCAGGACCCCAAGCTTATCGAGACAGGTGTTATCGACCGTATGGTTGAGCCCGAGCGTATGATCGTTTTCCGCGTTTCTTGGGTTGACGACAACGGCAAGGTGCAGGTTAACCGCGGTTTCCGCGTTCAATTCAACTCTGCTATCGGCCCCTACAAGGGCGGCCTTCGCTTCCACCCCTCTGTTAACGCTTCCATCATGAAGTTCTTGGGCTTTGAGCAGACCTTTAAGAACAGTCTTACCAGCTTGCCCATGGGCGGCGGTAAGGGCGGTTCTGACTTTGACCCCCGCGGCAAGTCTGACGGCGAAATCATGCGTTTCTGCCAGAGCTTTATGACCGAGCTTTCCAAGCACATTGGTCCTAATACCGACGTTCCCGCAGGTGACATTGGTGTTGGCGCTC
>JAZQSG010000146.1:0-6791 GCA_045630025.1 Acutalibacteraceae bacterium | reverse complement strand
CCGCCGGGGAAGCCACCGCCGGGGAAGCCGCCTCTGCCATGGCGTTTTTTGCCGCCGCCCTTAATCTGCTTGAACATCTTTTTCATTTGCTCGTACTGATTTAAATGGCGGTTAACATCCTCTACCTTAACACCGCTGCCTGCGTCTATGCGGCGCATGCGAGAGGCGTTGATTATATCGGGCTTTGACCTTTCTGCAGGAGTCATAGAGTAGATGATTGATTCTACGCGCAAAAGCTGACGGTCGTCAACATCTACGTCTCTTAACTGGCGCTCCATACCGGGCACCATTGAAAGCACCTGCTTTAACGGGCCCATTTTTTTAATTTGTTGGAACTGAGCCACAAGGTCGTTAAGGTCAAACTTGTTTTCGTTAAGCTTGCGGGCAAGCTCTTGCGCTTGCTTTTCATCCACCTGCTGTTCGGCCTTTTCGATAAGACTGAGCACGTCGCCCATTCCCAAAATTCTGGAGGCCATACGACCGGGGTGGAACTCTTCTATATCGTCGAGCTTTTCGCCGGTACCCACGTATTTGATGGGTTTGCCCGTTACGGCACGAACTGAAAGAGCCGCACCGCCGCGTGTATCACCGTCAAGCTTGGTAAGCAGCACGCTGTCAATTTCAAGCAGGTCGTTAAAGGCCTTTGCAACGTTAACCGCATCCTGACCGGTCATGGCGTCAACAACAAGTATAATTTCGTCGGGGTCGGCAACGTCTTTAATTCGCTTGATTTCGCCCATCAGGTCTTCATCAATATGAAGGCGACCTGCGGTATCTATAATAACGATGTCGTTACCGTAGTCTTTAGCGTGGGCAATGGCCTGCTTTACGGTTTTTTCGGGCTTTTGTGTGCCCTGCTCAAAAACCTCGCAGCCCGCCTGAGCGCCAACCACCTTTAACTGCTCGATAGCGGCGGGACGGTAAATGTCGCAACCGACAAGCAAGGGGCGGTGACCCTTTGACTTAAGCAATTTTGCAAGCTTTGCAGAATGGGTGGTTTTACCCGAGCCCTGCAAGCCGCTCATAAGAATAACGGTGGGAAGTTTGGACGACATATTAAGGCGAACGTGCTCGCCGCCCATAAGAGCGGTAAGCTCTTCGTTAACGATTTTGACCACCATTTGACCGGGGGTCAAAGACTCCATTACTCTTTCACCGATGCATTTTTCGGTAACGGTTTTAGTAAAATCTTTGGCAACCTTATAGTTAACGTCGGCCTCAAGCAGTGCCATACGCACCTCGCGCATTGCATCCTTTACGTCGGCCTCGTTAAGCTTGCCCTTTGAGCGCAGGCGCTTAAACGCAGCACTTAATTTATCGGATAAACCCTCAAACGCCATGGTAAGCGCCCCCCTTTTTTATTCTTGGTTAAGTATTGTATCGCAGGTGGAGACGATATGCTCGGCCGATACCCCGTCAAGCGTTGCTGCTTTACTGCGTATATCGTCAATCGCGGCATATAAACCCTGCATTCGGGCAACGAACCCCAGCTTTTGCTCCATTTCGGTAAGCTGTGCCACGGCGCGCTGAATTGTATCGCGCACGGCTTGGCGGGTTATGCCCTCGTTTTCGGCTATTTCTGCCAACGACAAATCGTCGCAATAATAATAGCCAACAACATCCCGCTGGCGGGGTGTAAGCATATTGCCGTAGGTGTCGAGCAAGGTAGTAACCGACAGGTCTTTTGCCACTTAACAACACCCCCAAGCAAGTGTGTAAAGTAAAAATGCTTTACACCTAAAAGGTATTATACACAACCTGCATCTGCTTGTCAAGAAAAATATTTGTTGTCATTTTTTGATTTATATTGTATAATGACGTTGTATTTTTGTACTTAATGCAATATTACACTCTTTTTTGAGGAGGATTCTTCTATGCAATGGCCTAAAAGACGCTTTGGTGACCGTTACGACGGATACCGCATAAGAAAATTAGATGCAATTTATCAAATCGTTCCCTCTATTATGCGAACCCGCATCGATTCGCAGGTTTATTTTGATTATAAGCTGGATATTACCGAGCTTGATAAGTTTGTGCGTGAGCAGCGCCAAAACGGTTTGCCCCATTTGCGTATGCTGCACATCTTTATGGCGGCAATGGTAAGACTGATGTCGCAATATCCCCGATTAAACCGCTTTATTGCCGGCAAAAAGGTTTATGCCCGCAACTGCTATTCAATATCTATTGCTATCAAGCGCTCTATGTCTATAAACGACGAGGGCACCACCATCACTCCCCTTTTTGAGCCCACCGACACCCTGGCCGACGTTGCCAGACGGGTTGAAGAGAAAATTCAAAAGGACGTTTACGACTCACGCGACGAGGGTAACGAAACCGACACCGTTGCCCGCGTGCTTGGCGTTATACCTACCTGCATTAAATCGGGCTTTGTGGATTTGATGCGCAATCTTGACCAAATAGGTTGGATGCCCAAAGCCATCAACAAGGCCAGTCCCTTCCACGCAAGTATGTTTATTACCGATATGGGCTCGTGCGGTATTGGCCCCATCTATCACCATTTGTATGAGTTTGGTACTTGCTCTGTTTTTGTAGCCATGGGTAAAAAAGAATCAGAGTATTACATCGATAAAGACGGCAACACCAAGCTGCGCAAATACATAAACGTTAAGGTTGTTGCCGACGAACGCATTTGCGACGGCTACTACTATGCCACCGCAATGAAGGAGCTTACCCGCTTGCTTCGCCACCCCGAAAGACTGCTTACACCCCCCGCTGAAGTGCATTCGGACGATTTAGGTCGCCGCGTAAAGTACAAAAAGGTTAAAAAGAATAAAAACAAATAATTATGCTTTAAAAGAGAGTCAGTTTGCAACAAAAACGACTCTCTTTTTTATTTAAACAAATGAATAAAAAACAATATTTTGTATTGAACAAACAGAATATATAGTGTATAATATAACAAACGTTTTTATGTGTTGGGAGGGGTCGCCTTGAAAAGATTTTTTTGCTTGATTTTATCGGCTGTTATGCTTTTTTGCCTTGTTTCTTGCGACGCATCCGACTCTTCCGGCAACGTAAGAATCGCCATGAATACCCTGCCCACCAACCTTGACCCTCAGCTTGCCGAAACCGCCGAAGAATTGGCGGCGGTGCGCAACTGCTTTGAGGGGCTTTTCAGATTTGACAACGGCAAGGTTAAAAAAGGCGTTTGCAGTGATTATTCGGTAAGCAGCGACGGCTTAACCTGGAGCTTTACTTTAAGAGACGACGCCACCTGGTCGGACGGTGAAAGGGTGACCGCCGCAGATTTTGCCTTTGGCATTAAGCGCGCTTTAAATCCCGACACCATGGCCCCGTTTGCGGCTCTGCTTGGCTGCATAAAAGGCGGCGAGGCAGCTCTTTTGGGTGATGAGTTGCCCGAAAGCGCAGCAGTTTACGAGCAAGACGGCAAGCTGATTATTGAGCTTGTAAGGGCTGAAAACGACCTGCCCGAAATTTTATCGAAGGCCATGTGTATGCCTTGCCGAGAGGACGTTTTTGAAAAAGCAGGCGGTCGCTACGGTATGAGCTCTCAGCTTATCGTGTGCAACGGTCCCTACACCCTTTCATCCTTAAGCAAATCGGTTCAACTTGTAAAAAACGAGCATTACAAGGGCTCTTTTTCTCCTTTGTTTGGCAAGGTGGTGTTTACCTATGGCAACACCGATGCCGAGCGCATTGAAAGTCTTTCAAACAGCATAACCGTGCTTTCATCCATATCGGGCAGTTCTATTGACGAAGCTACCCAGGCGGGGCTTGACGTTAAGCAATTTAACGACACCGCTTGGATGGTGGTTATAAACCCCGACGCCAAGGTCGTTGGCGATAAAAAGGTTTCTGCCGCGCTTAAATCAGCGGTTGACAGCGGCTCGTATGCAGACGCTTTGCCCAACGGCTTTGAGTGCTACGGCGGTGTCGTAGCCCCCGAGCTGCTTGTTGACGGCAAGGCATACAGCAGCATCGTTAATTCAAGAGAGCCAATGAAGGGCAGCAAGGGTGCCCGTCAGGCACTGGTTGACGCACTTAAGGTTTACTCGGGCAAAATGCCCACCCTGACTCTTATCTACCCCGAGGGCAAAGAATTAAAGCAAACTGCGGCACGCCTGGCACAATATTGGCAGCAGCAATTAGGTGCGGTTATTAATATTGAGGCCGTTAGCGAAGGCGCCTTTGGCAGCCGCGTTAAAGCAGGCAACTATCAGCTTGCGCTTGTAGGAATTTCGGCTGACGACGGCAACGCCGCCACCGCCTTAAACACCTTTTTAACCCCCGAGGGCTCGAAAATAGGTTTTGCCGTTGAAGGTGCGCTTACCTCATCCTTGGCAACCGTAGGCGGATGGACCGCCGAAAGCATAGCTAAAACAGAAAAGCTTGTTTTAAGCGACCCCCACATTATTCCCGTTGCAGTCAGCGGTCACTATTACGCCTATAACAACGGGGCGGAAAGCATTGGCCTTGATATGCTTCAAGGCGGCATTAAATTGTATAAATAACAGCCACGGCTGTATATAAGGAGTTGTTTTTATGACAAACTATAAAAACTGGCCCACGGCAATATCTACCGGTAACACTTCCCTTGAAAACCTTGAGCGCTTTGCCAAAGCAAACGTTAAGGGTATTGAGGTAAGCTTGCGCTGGTTTGATTGGCACAGAGATTGGGGCGAAATTGCTGAAAACGCAAAAAAAGCAGGGGTTGAAATTATGTCTTATCACCTGCCCTTCGCCAACGAAATTAACATTGCCAATCTGCACGACGGTCGCAGACAGTTTGCCGTTACCGTACATAAAGAGCTTATTGCTAACATTGCAAAGCACGGCGTTAAGCGCTTTGTTGTGCACCCCTCTGCCGAGCCCATTGAGGATGAGGACCGTGCAGAATCTATGAAGCAGGCCAAGAAATCTCTTGCCGAAATGGCCGAATTTGCTGCTCAGTTTGACGCTTATATCTGCGTTGAGGATTTGCCCCGCACCTGCCTTGGTCACAATGCAGAAGAAATGGCAGAGCTTGTTTCTGCTCACGACCGTTTGCGCGTTTGCTTTGACGTTAACCATCTGCTTACCGTTTACGGCAGCGACCATTTGGATATGATTAAAGCCGTAGGCAGCAAGATTATCACCACCCATATGAGCGATTACGACTTTGTTGACGAGCGTCACTTCTTCCCCGGCAACGGCAAGATAAACTGGAACCAGCTTATCACCGCTATGGAAGAGGTAGACTATGACGGTCCCTTCCTTTACGAAGGTGGGTTTGAGCCCAGCGGTTGGGATCCCACCGTGCCCTACGGCACTATTGAAGAGGCCCACGAACGCCATATGAACATTAAAGATTTTGAGGGCAGCAAATAAATTATGACTGATTATAAAACTTGGAAAACCGCAATATCCACCGTTAACCCAAGCTTTGAAAACCTTGACCGCATGGCAAAAGCAAAGGTTAAAGCCGTTGAGATTGGGGTCGATTGGCGAGTGTTTCAAGATCTTGATTGGAAAAAGATTACCGACACCGCCCAAAAAGCCGGCATTGAGATTTGGTCTTTTCATCTGCCCTTTGCACAGGAGCTTAATATTGCAAGTCCCGACGAAGATTTGAGAAGATATTCCGTCGGCGTATTAGGTGGAGAAATCGAAAAAATTGCCAAATTTGGTGTTAAGGTTTTTGTTGTACATCCCTCAACAGGCCCAATCAAAGATGATGAGCGTCATTTGTATATGACGGCATCTAAAAAATCTCTTGCCGAATTGGCTGAAACCGCTGCAAAGGTCGGCGCAACTGTTTGCGTCGAAAATCTGCCCCGTCACGGATTGGGTCACGATGTTAAAGAGATGGTGGAGCTTGTTTCTGCCCACGACGGCTTGCGGGTTTGCTTTGACGTTAACCATTTGCTCACCGCTTACGGCAGCACCCATCTTGAATTTGTTCAGAAGTTGGGCGATAAAATCATCACCACTCATATGAGTGACTATGACTTTATTGATGAAAAACACTTTTTTGTCGGCAACGGCAAGATCAACTGGAATCAGCTGATCACCGCTATGGAAGAGGCAGACTACAACGGACCCTTCCTTTATGAGGGCGGCTTTAGCCCCAGCGGCTTTGATCCCACCGTGCCCTACGGCACCATTGAAGAGGCAGTTGAGCGCCATATGACCGTCAAGAACTATTACGGTAAATAAGTCGGCAAACAGCAAAAGCGAATAAATTTAAAGCGCATCTTGATAAAAGGTGCGCTTTTTGTTAGAATTAGTTAGGTGATTTTAATGATTAAGGTTATTCTTTGGGACGTTGACGGCACTCTGTTGGATTTTATTGCCGCCGAAAAGGTGGCTTTAAGGGAGTGCGCACGGCATTTTGGTCTTGGCGAGCTTTCTGATGAAGATATAAAATGCTATTCTGCCATCAACAAATCCTATTGGAAACGGTTGGAACGGGGCGAACTTACCAAGCCCCAAATACTTAAAGGCCGCTTTGAAGATTTTTTCAAGCTTAAGGGCTTTGATTTTGATGATTTTGACGCCTTTAACGCCGAGTATCAGGTAAGACTTGGCGACACCGTTTGCTTTTTTGACGATTCTTACAACCTTTTGCTTTCTCTTAAGGGCAAGATAAAGCAATACGCCGTTACCAACGGCACCAAGGTTGCACAAGACCGCAAGCTGAACAATTCGGGGCTTATAGACGTTTTTGACGGAGTGTTTATATCCGAAACCCTGGGTGCAGAAAAGCCCTCAAGCGCGTTTTTTGACGCCGTATTTGAAAGTATACCCTCTTGCTCCAAAAACGAGGTTAT
>JAZQSG010000145.1:0-1932 GCA_045630025.1 Acutalibacteraceae bacterium | reverse complement strand
GCAGCCACGGCATATGCCAAACGGGCAAGCACGCGGTGGTATCCCGTTGCGAGTTTCATCGCATCGGCGGTTCTTGCCTTGTCTCTCATTGGCGACCCAACACCCGCTACGGCAACGGGGTAGAGGCCTGGGCCGATTCTTCCGATATTTTGGTTGAGCACTGCCGCTTTTCCGAAATTTACGACGTAGCCATGACTATGCAGGGTACCCCCGTTCATACCGGCTGGGAAAATATCTGCTTTAGATATAACACGGTGTGGAATTGCGTGCAGTCCTTTGAGATTTGGAGCGGCAGCGAGGGGAATTTTGCACCCAATACGGGCTTTGTAAATTGCAGGTTTGAGCACAACACCTGTATGAACAGTGGCTATTGCTGGGGCTACGAGGCACGTCCCAACAAGGATTGCTCTGCCCATTTGCTGATATATAGCTTGTATTGCCCCCGTTGCGATGTGCAGGTGTGCAACAACGTTTTTTACGGTGCCCGCGTTTCCTCTATCTTTAAAAGGAACGGCCCGCAAGAGATACCCGACGATTATAAAATTTACGATAATGTTTTCATAAAAGCGGCCAACCAACCCATCGCCTTGCCCGACCCATCCACCACGGCGGAAGAGCTTAAGGCGTTTGAGGCCAAAATTGCAGCAAACAACCGCGTGGTTGATATGTAGTTTAGCTTGCAGATGGTTGACAAGCTCGGCACGAACGAATTATAATAAAAATGAAATTTGAAGCAAAAGGTGTGTAAAAAATGAGTAAAAAAACACTAGCCGTTATTTTAATAGTAACCGCCCTGGTGGTATGTATTGTGGGCGTTGTTTTGGCCATAAATCTGTTTGGACCCAAAGCGGGGGAGGGCTCGTCGGCAAGTGATAAGCCAATGTCTGACAGTCAGTCGGCCGCTCTTTCAAGCTTGCAAGAGCAGCTGTCGAGCAATCCTTCAAAAAACTTTTCATCGGTGGTGTCAAGTATGACTTCAACTCCCATTTCATCGGCGGCTACCTCATCGGGCTTGGGCTACACCCCCTTTGACCCTGTTGCAGAGGGGATGACCCTCGCTTGGAGCGACGATTTTGACGGTACAAAGCTTGATTCATCCAAGTGGGAGCCGTGCCCCGAATACAACCGCGGCGACGTTGGCTCAAAATGGGATGACGATATGGTTTCCCTTGACGGCAAGGGCAACCTTGTGCTTAAGGTTGGCATAAAAGACGGCCAGGTTGTTTCGGGCGCAGTTCGCACGATGAACAAAAGATACAGACCCTTGTTTGAGCAAGCGCATGGCTATTTCGAAATCAGAACAAAGCTGCAATCCATACCCGGCTTTTGGGGCGCGTTTTGGCTTATGAGTCGCGATCAAAGCAAGGTAGGTAACGGCGCGGTTGACGGAGCCGAGATTGATATTTTTGAAAGCTTCGACTATTACGGCGGCAGAATTAACTACGCCGTTCATTGGGACGGATATGAAGCCGATCACAAAAGTATTGGCGGCGAAACCACCAACAAATCTCTTTACGACGGCCAATATCATACCTTTGGTTTGCTTTGGAATGACGACGGCTATTTCTTTTACGTTGACGGCAAGAGAACCTATAAAATGGACAAAAATACTTATAATTATCCCGGCTCTTGCCAAACCCCGTGTTATTTGAAAATATCTACCGAGGTTGGAACTTGGGCAGGCACCATAAACAAAAACCAGTTGCCTACCGACGGTCTTGTGGTTGACTACGTAAAAGTTTATAAATAATTAAAGCCCTTGACGCTCTTACAGGATTTGGCAACGTCAAGGGCTTTTTTTGCAGTTGGATTTTGCTGTGTGATACACAGCGTTCGCTCCCTTTCTTGTTCAAATCCCTCGTCGGAGCAGAAAAAAAGACACCCAAAAGGGAGTTGCGGTTAGGGATAAACCGCCTAAAAAAGCAAATTTTT
>JAZQSG010000144.1:0-1762 GCA_045630025.1 Acutalibacteraceae bacterium | reverse complement strand
GCACCGTAACGGCGGCAAACTGGCAGCGTGGTGCAAACTCATCTAATCGGGCAATGGCGGTGCGATAGTTGGCGGCGGTGTGCTGGCGTTTGTCGGCGGTCCAGCGGTCGGCCAGTTCGCGCCCGAAGTTGGCCACGGTGGGCAGCGGCTTTGCCTGCACGTTGACAATGCGCTGCACGTCGGCAATGGTGTTTATCTGCAAAACGTTGGCGTTGAGAGTGTCGCGCATCTGTTCGGCCACTTTGGCGGCAGCCATAAAAAGCCGATAGTCGGCAATGTTGTTAAGGTCTTTCGTTAGTTGCTTTCGAGTTGCCACAAGCGGCGTATCGAAGTAGCGCGTCTGTTGCCGATAGGTTACGCGAATTTTCACAGGAAACAGCCCGTCGGCGCGTCGGTAGTGCTTATACACTATTGGTTTGATTGATAACATTTTGAGTTACGTTTATTTTTTGATTAAACAAAACAAATGCGAAACAAGGCTTGCGCGGTGTTTCGTAAAACTTTCGCAAAAATTTTCTAAAGTGCTGTTTTTAGGTGATTTGTTTTGCGTTTTGGTGCAACCCTCAATGTTGAAAACGAAAGTTTTTGCAACTGAAAAACGCTGTAAAAAGCCGTGCAAATAGGTGATTTTCACGGCTTTTATATTGAGCGGGTAACGGGGTTCGAACCCGCGGCCTTCAGCTTGGGAATCCGCCACGGCGGCAAAACACAAAATATTGAAACAAAGGAAAATACGAACAAAAACACGTTTTGCGGCGTAAATTGGCCGTAAAACGTTAAATAATAACAAATTGAGAAACAAGCCTTTAGCCTTGTTCATTCTGTTGCTTTTTAGGTGATTCGCGGGTGCGAATATACACCTAAAGTTTGTAAAACTCGCCTTCGGCTATCTTTTCGAAGCCGCGGGCGGTTATTGTGTATTTTATTTGTTTGCAAGCAAAGTTTTGATTTTTAATAATAAAAGGTTGCAGCGCATCGAAAATGCCATTGGCAACGAATTGCAGCGCATAAAGCACGGCGGTGTTAATTTCGGTGCTATCGGCGTAAAACTCTTTGTATAGGTTTTCAATATAGCCCGAAGCCTGGCGGTTTTTGAGCGGAAACAGCGAAAGGCAATAGTCCTGAATTTCGACAGTCCAACTCTTTACGTATTCGTAGGTCGGGTCGCTGTTGGCCAGCCAATAACTTAAGTGCTCATAAGATTCGAGCATTTGATATTGGTATTCAACTTCAATCGACGGGTCGTTTTTGTCGGCTTGTGTAACTTGCTTACATACACAAAGAAAACCTAAACAAAGTTTGTCAATGGTGGTGCGTTCTTCTGGCACGGCGTTTTCGTCGATAAGGTCCTGAATCGTTGTGTCGTCGTCGTCGATTAGGCGGCCGACGCTTTCAGGCACAAACAGTTTAAGGTCGCGGGGTGTCAGATTCGACAGGCCGCCCCACTTCCCAGCGTAATAGTCTGAATAGTCGGCCATTGGTATGAATTTAAGCGTGGCTTCGTCGCCACTGGTCGGCCAGAATTGGAACCTGTCAACCTCATTGCCTTTTATTAGGTTGTTGTTGTCAAGGTATGGCGACGAAACTTTGTGCCCTCGATAGTTGGTTGCAAATACATTCGGGTTGGCGGTGGTTGTCAGGTCGGTGGCGGTTACGTGCTTAACGTTGTCGAAGTTGTGGCCTAAAAACCACTTTCCAAAGTCCTCGTAACTAATATCGTAGATTTTTGCCTTGTCGGCATCGGCAACCGACGGTTCGCTGT
>JAZQSG010000143.1:0-1811 GCA_045630025.1 Acutalibacteraceae bacterium | reverse complement strand
CCTTAAGGTTCCGGCTTGAATTTTGTTGCCGACAGAAGTAACAGAATCAGTGAACCAAGCAAACGTACTGCCAACGAACATAGACACACAGATAACGAGTGCGAATAAGCTCATAAGCATAGCACGTTTTAAGCTTTTTGTTTTTGTCATGATAATAATCTCCTAAGTGTTATGTAGTGTCATTTATTCTTCTACGGTTTTGAATGCAGCCCATGCAGCATCTTCTGCAGCAGTACCATCAGGAACTACGTTTTCTGTCTGAACTGCGTCTGCTTTAACGTCGATGGAGAAACTTCCGCCGAATTTAGCAACGTCTTCTTGATCTAAGGATTCGGGGATCTTCACGTCTGTGAAAACGGTAATATCTTTTCCGCTTTCTAAAACGTCTTTGTAATACATAACGTATACAAGGTCTGAAGGAACTGTAGCAGCACCGTTCATATTGTTCCAGATATGAGTCCATTTTGTAGCGTCAAATCCAACGAAAACGTCTGCAACGTTAAAGTTTGCACCAAGAGCGTCAACCCATGCCTGCGCATCAGAAATTGTCACGGTAACACGAATGTACTGATCGTAAAGACCGGTATTTTCAACGTGAGCTTCTTTCTTGTATACAGAACCGGGAAGAATATTGGTGTAATCGTAGCCATCTGTGTCTTCATCGCTTTCGGGAGTTTTTTCCCAAACTTTAACGGAGAAGATTTTGTCAGCTTCGTCTTCGGAACCTGCAACTAAGAAGTTGTTGGTAACGCTTTTAGAATCGCTGAACCAAGCCAAAGTGCCAACAGAAACAATGGCAATGAGGCAAAGAGCAATAGCTGCAACAAACACCTTTTTCTTTGTCAATTTCATTTGTTTTTCCTCCTTCTTCAAAAATTATTTTAAACTCGTGCTTATTGGAATTCCTTAACAAACACGAAATTAAAACCTTAACTACTCAGAAATTTCAGCTTTCGCTTTAAGCGCCTCAATCTCTGATTTTAAACGTTCGTTTTCTTCTGAAACGTCATTTTGAGGATCTTCTTCCTCTTTCTTGCTTATGATGTCAGGCAAGAAAACGATAAGAATCAGTAAAATGCCTAACCCGATTGTTATGTATGTGCCGGGTGGGTTTTGAATGAAGTTTGATACGTATCCCAATTTCGCAATTGAAAACTTTGGTACACCGATTACGTTGTTAAAATGCACCGGTTCGCTGTCTTCAATCTCGTTGGCAAGACCTTTAGTGTAAAAATGCTGATTTTCCGCGTCGATTCTCACGACGCGGTGCGTAGCTATGACCAAATCTTCGTTTAATATAAACGTAATGTCATCGCCGACTTTTATATTCTGAGGGTCAACCTTTTTAACGTAAATGAGATCTCCTACGTTGTATTCGGGCTCCATACTACCCGAAATGATAGTGAATACCTGATATCCCATAAGACGAGAACCCATTAAAAATACGGCACACAACACTATGAGAACTACCAACGCGGTAGATACAATGTTCCATATTTTCTTTAATGTATCTTTCATAACGCTAATTCTCCTTCATAAAATCTCGGTAATCAAAAGGAACAAAACAAGATTTATTCCCTTTGATTACCGCCTAACTCCAAAAAGAGTTAGGACGGCGGTAAATACAAATTAGTTCCACCAGTCGTTAGCAGACATAACAACATTCTTGTTGCTACTATTGTTGGTAGTATATGCCTTACCACTGTAAACAAGACCGGAGTGATAGAATTTATATGATGCGCTGGCAGTTACAACATTGAAAGCTTGTTTTACATTCAGGGCGCAATCCTGTACGTACATATATGCGGGAT
>JAZQSG010000142.1:0-1962 GCA_045630025.1 Acutalibacteraceae bacterium | reverse complement strand
CACAGAACGACATGGCTACGATCCGACTTCCCAAAAGATAAGCTTAAGCTTATTGGCATAACCGGCACAAACGGTAAAACAACCACCGCCTTTTTGATTAAGTCTATGCTTGAAAAAATGGGCAAAAAGACCGGCATTATCGGCACTGTTCACAATATGGCAGGGGATATAATCATTCCGTCAGACAACACAACTCCCGATGCATTAGAGCTTCACCGTTTGTTTGATTTAATGGTTAAAGAGGGCTGCGAATACGTAGTAATGGAGGTTTCCTCACACGCTCTTGACCAAAAACGAGTCGACGGCTTGCATTTTTCTGCAGGCGTTTTCACAAATTTAACTCAAGATCACCTCGATTACCATTTAACTATGGAAAATTACGTAGATGCCAAGCGCAAGCTTTTTGATTTGTGCGACGTGGCAGTTATTAACGGTGACGACAAATACGCATCTCAAATGCAAAAGGGCATAGCTTGTTCGGCAATAACCTTTGGCGTAACCGATAGTTCAGACTATTCCGCTGCCAATATTGAGTATCATCCTCGCGGCACAAGCTTTGAAATGACAGGCAAAGGTTCCACTTGTAAGGTGGTTACCCGCACACCGGGCAAATTCTCGGTTTATAACGCTATGGGCAGTGCTTGCGCTCTTGTAGCACTTGGCTTTGATTTTAATGCTGTTTGCCAATCTTTGTCAGAGGCAATGGGTGTAATAGGCAGGGCAGAGGTAGTACCTACCGACCGAGATTTTACGGTGCTTATTGACTATGCTCACACTCCCGACGGAGTAGAGAATATATTGTCAACCGTCAACGAGATAAAGCAGGGCAGATTGGTTACCTTGTTTGGCTGCGGCGGTGACCGCGACAAAACAAAGCGCCCCATAATGGGCAAAATCGCCTCAGAGCTTTCTGATTTTGTTATTGTAACAAGCGACAACCCCCGCACAGAATCGCCAAGTGCTATAATTGAAGATATTATGGTGGGCGTTAAAGAGGGTAAAGCTCCTTACATTGTTATTGAAAGCCGTGCCGAAGCAATCAGCTACGCCATTAAAAATGCACAAAAAGACGACGTAATCGTTTTGGCCGGCAAAGGTCACGAAACCTATCAGATAATCGGAACGGAAAAAAGAGATTTTGACGAGCGACTGATAGTGGCTGAGGCGCTTAAAGAGTTAAAAAACTGATGAAGGACGGGTCATTGATATGATTATTATTGCAATTATAGGTTTGGTTTTGGCGTTTGCCATTACTGGCTTGCTTGGCTATACCGTAATACCTTACTTGCATAAGCTTAAGTTTGGTCAAACCATTTTGGATATTGGCCCCGTGTGGCACAAAAACAAGCAGGGCACACCCACAATGGGCGGTGTTATGTTTATAATTGCCGTTTTGTTATCAATACCCTCTGCATTATCAATTGGCAAAATTTGCGGCTTATTGGCCGAGTCGGGTATAATCGACCATCTTGGTGAAGAAAATCGTATTGTACCCTTTATTGCAGGCATCGTTCTTGCGTTAGGTATGGCCTTTATCGGATTTGTTGACGACTATATTAAGGTCGTTAAAAAACGTAATCTTGGTCTTACCGCAAAGCAAAAAACCCTGCTGCAGCTGCTTTTGGGCGTTGCCTATCTGCTTACGCTCTATTTTGGCGGAATGAAATCTACCCGTTTGCCCTTTTTTGGCTTGGTAGATATTTCAAAGGGCTGGGGTCTCGTTTTCTGGCCTATCGCGCTTGTGTTTATTTATGGCTTTACAAACGCTGTAAACCTTACCGACGGCGTAGACGGACTTGCCACCTCGGTAACATCGGTTGTTGCGCTGTTTTTTGCAGTAATCGCTTTTGTTATTGCTCCTAAAATGCCCCTTGCATGCTTAACCGCAGCAGTATTTTTGGGCGGCTGTCTTGGCTTTTTGATGTGGAATCATCATCCTGCAAAGGTGTTTATGGGCGATAC
>JAZQSG010000141.1:0-3675 GCA_045630025.1 Acutalibacteraceae bacterium | reverse complement strand
ATCAAAAGCATATTTTTGATATTTACGCCGCCCACGGTATTAATCACCGTGCAATTCACGGCACCTTTTACTCTTTGGCAGGGCGAAGAAAAAGAGCTTATCCCCCTCACGTTAATTATTATCAGCCCTATTGGGATGAATATGAAAAGCTGACTAAAGCTATTATAAACACCGCAAAATTTGTTACCGAAGGCAAACGAAGCTCAAAGGTATTGGTGCTGCACCCCATGGGTAGCGGAAGCGCCCTTTTTGCAGGAAGAATTGACAATAAAGCCACCGCCCACAGCAACACACAGCTTGTTCAGCTTGATAACAAGTTTTTGGATTTGCTTTCAACACTTACTGCGGCTCAAATTCAATTCGATTTGGGTGATGAACGCATAATCGAGCGAGACGGCAGCGTAGAGGACGGATTGTTAAAGGTTGGCCAATGCACCTACGACACGGTAGTTATGCCTTATATAAAATATATTCGCTCTTCAACTGCAGATGCAATCACACGCTTTGCACAGCAGGGCGGCAAGGTGTTTGCACTTGAAAGCAAGGTTGAATATGCCGACGGTGTTGCCTTCAACTTTGACGCTGAATTAATTAAGGCGGAATCAACCAACCGCTTAACCGAAATGCTTAAGCAGGATGACGACTTAACGATTATTGGCGACGGGGCACAAAACATTCGCGTTTTGAAAAGGAAAACGGCAGACGGCTACAACTGCTTTATTCTTAATTTTGATTGCTCTTGCGGCGCAGATTTAGCGCTGAATTTAAAAGGCATCTACTCGCCACGTATAACCGACTGTATCACCGAAAAGGTCAAAGATATATGCGCAAAATACGGTGACAACACCACCTGCATTCCTTTGAAACTTGAAGCAGGCGAAAGTGTTATGTTAACCTTAACTCAGGGCTTAAAAGGTCGATCGAATGCTGACTTCCCTGCTCCTGCAGTAACGGTTGAGCTTGACCGTAATTGGAACACGCGTAGAATCGGCAGCAACGTAATGCTGCTTGAGTTTTGCCGATACAAAAAGGGCGACGAGGCATTTTCGGACACCATACCTATTTTAGCTTTGCAAGACGTATTGGTTGCAGAGGATTACCGCGGCCCACTTTATTTTGAATATGAGTTTGAGTCACTTGTTGAGCTTGAAGGGGCCAAGCTTGCCACCGAAGCTATGGACTTTGAGCAAATAGAATTTAACGGACAAGGGATTGATATTTGCTATGACGGATATTATCTTGCAATGCAATTTAAAACCCTTGCACTGCCCAAAATAAAAAAGGGTAAAAACACCCTTTCCTTTAAACTTTGCAACTACACACCTTTGGCAAGAGCAAAAAAATCCATTAACTCTTTGTTTGAAAACCAAAAAGGTGACGAGCTTGAGTGTTGCTACGTAATTGGCGATTTTTCTGTTAAGGCCGATTGTCAGCCCTGCCTTACGGGCAATAAAAAATATAGCGGCTTTGCCATTGACGCCCCAAAAGCAGAAACTCTGAACGAGCTTACCTGCAGCGGATTGCCCTTCTTTGCAGGCAAGGCAGAGATGTCGCAGACAGTTAACCTTAAGTTGGATTCAGCCAAGCGCGTATTTGTTAGCTTTAGGCATATAAGCGCCGCTTGTGCAAAGGTTAAGGTAAACGGCAATGAGTGTGGAACCCTTATGTGGCGCCCCTATTGCTGCGATATAACCGACTTTGTTAAATCGGGCGAAAACGAAATAACAATTACCCTTTCAAGCACCTTGCGCAACCTGCTTGGCCCCTATCACCGCCCCCACGGTGAGATTGGCAACCTGTTTGGCGGCGGCTACAAAAACCCAAACCTGGCGTGGAACGGCACCGACAAGCAAAACACCGACCCAAAATGGTACGAGCACAGAACACCCGACACCAAGTATTGGAGCGAAAGCTATATGCAAACCAAGTTTGGTGTTGACGGCGGCAAAATTATTATTGAATATTAAAAAAAGAACTCCCTTTTAAAGAAAAGGGAGTTCTTTGATTTTTATTATGAACGCTTATAGCTTGAAACCAAAAGCACTTCGTCAACATACTGAAGGTTGATGTTGAACTTTACGATATCGTTTTGAGCATCAACACCCGAAACGGTAACTACGTATGATTTTTCAGAGCTTGACAGCACCTCAAAGGTATCCATCTTAATCTCGATATCGATGAATGCCTCGTTGCTTACGTAAAGTGAACCGTTAAAGGAAACCACGGGAGATTCAGGCAAAACGTCTTTTTTATCGTCGGCAACTACCTCAATTTGGCTCTTTGTGGTTGCCAAGGGTCCGATAAGGTATTTATCAAGATAAGATTTAATTGCGGCAGAATTTGCAGCGTTGGTAACAAGGTAGTATTTGCAGTTATCACCGTCGGTACCGAAAACAACAGCTTTGTTTTCATCGGGAATGCCCTCTTCGGTTTGTGCAAACTCAACGTAGCTTACAAATCCGTTTTCTGCATCTACAATAGCTTGAATGTGTGCGGCGGCCATCTCTTTAAGCTGATTCTTGGTGAAAAGCTTAGAGGGGTCTACGCTGCCTGCATCAGAGCTGGCAGAATCGGTATAAGGAACAAGATAAACCTTATCGCCAATGCTTGAGCAAGCCCAACCGTAAACGGTTTTATCACCCGACTTGTATTCAACAAAGCACCAGCCGTCTTTATCGCTGCTGTTAAGTACGGTTACAACTGTATCGTTAGACATTTTTGCCAACAGCTTTGCGCTGCTCTTGGGGGCTGTGCGCAAGCTCAGGTAATCGTTAACCTTAACCTGCATTTTATCGGTGCCATACCATGATGAGGGGTATACGTCAAGCTCGCCCAAATCGTATTTGGTTAAGGTGGATGAGGTGGAAGCTTGAGAAGATACGTCAGACGAGTTGTTGGATGAGGTGCCGCCTGTTACTTCATCACCGCTGCAGGATGAGAAAAGCAACGAGAAGATTACAAAGGCCACCACAATAATGGCTACGCTGACTGCCAGCATTGCAGCAGAAGGGAATTTTTCGCAGCCCTTGGGTACGGGACGGGTTTCAACCGGCTTTTCTGCCGAGGTGAAATTAGCAATGCGGAAGGGGTCGTCGCCAACACCTTGAGCAGCAACAGAAGCGGTTTCGGGCTCGTTGAGCATTGCTTCAAGACGGCGGCGAGAAAGTGTATTAACAAACATACCGTAGTCGGTTTTACTTTCTAAGAACATTAAAACCACGTTGGCAAACAAGCCAAGAATAAAGTTTATGCCGCACATAACCTTTACTGCAAGGGGCATATTTTCTTCACGAAGAGAATAGTAGCCCTTCCAATATTTGCTTGCCTTGTTGGCAACGGGCAAAAACAAGCCGATGCACAGCACACCGAGTATGGTGGCAAACACTTGAAAAATTATGGCTTTTTTATAGGTTGCTTCACAGTTTGCCTTAGCAAAACGGCGTCGTTGCGCGCCTGTTAACGCTTCCCAAAATTCGCTGTTAAGTATCATTATGTAACAAATCCTTTCGTTAAATCAATCTTCCTCTTGGTGCTCTTCGGCTATGGGCGTAACCACAATTTTGGTTACACGGCGCTGTATGGTATCTGCAACGCGCACAAACAAGCCGTCTGACTCAAAGGTATCGCCCGTTTCAGGTATTTTACCCAACCTATCGGCAACCCAACCGCTGACAG
>JAZQSG010000140.1:0-4756 GCA_045630025.1 Acutalibacteraceae bacterium | reverse complement strand
ACAGAGGTAGCGGTTGACTCGCCAACAGTCCAGTTGATAACATTGCCGCCGCGAGTTGCTGAAAGCTTGCCATCGGCATAGGTAAATACATACTTACCGCCGATATTGGATTTGTTAGCGCCAAGCTCTGCAGTAGCAACGGTGCCTGCAGAGGTTGTAACTACTACCTGATAGTTATTTGTAGCCTTGTTATCCATATTGCCAACAGTGATTTTGTTGGTGCCGATGGTTACAACAACGTTGCCGTAATAGTTGTTGTAGCCGCCCCAAACAAAGTTGAAGCTGAGCTCAAACTTTTCACCAAGGGTATAGGTTGCATTGGTGGTTGCTGATGCATTGCCGGTGCCCTTGGGAGCCTTGAGGCCCTTTTCATCATTGATGGCGGTTGAAGTCCAGTCGGTGTTGTTGAAGTCGCCGGCCCGCTTACCAACCAAACTCTTTGCAGGTGCAGTGGTCTCTGCAGCAAAGACAGAAAGACCTGCGAACATAGTGCACAGCATTGCTGCACACAAGATTATTGAAATAATCTTTTTCATTGATGTTTTCCTTCTTTCTTTAAAATATTTATGTTACATCCGTTCGCCGAATGATACATTACTTCATTGCAATAACTTCTTTTGCCTTTTTAACAATATCCTTTGAGCCAAGACCAAACATCTCAAGCAAGTCAAGTGCGGGACCTGAGGTGCCGAATTCATCCTCTACGCCAACCTTCTTAACAGGGGTGGGCATTTTGTCTGCAAGCAGCTCGCAAACGGCACTGCCAAGACCGCCGATTACAGAATGCTCTTCTGCAACTACGATAGCGCCGGTCTTTTTAGCGGCATCAAGAATAATCTCTTCATCCAGGGGCTTGATAGTATGGATGTTGATAACGCGGGCAGAAATGCCCTCTTCCTTAAGCTGGTCGGCTGCCTGAAGGGCGCGCTCAACCATAAGGCCGGTTGCAACGATAGTAACATCGGTACCATCCACAAGGTTAATGCCCTTGCCAACCTGGAAGGTGTAGCTTTCGTCGTTAATTACCGGCACGGCAAGACGGCCAAAGCGCAGATATACGGGACCGTCAATTTCAGCGGCAGCAATGGTTGCGGCCTTTGCTTCAACAGCGTCGGCAGGGTTGATGATGGTCATACCGGGGACTGTGCGCATAAGAGCAATATCCTCACAGCACTGGTGGGTTGCACCGTCTTCACCAACAGAAATGCCTGCGTGGGTTGCACCGATGTTTACGGGCAAATGGGGGTAGCCGATAGAGTTGCGAACCTGCTCGAAAGCACGGCCTGCAGCAAACATTGCAAAGCTTGATGCAAAAACTACCTTGCCGGTAGAGGCAATGCCTGCAGCAATAGACATCATATTTTGCTCTGCGATACCGCAGTTATAGAAGTTTTCGGGGAATTCCTTTTTGAAGGCGCCGGTTTTGGTTGCAGCAGCAAGGTCTGCATCCATTACAATAACGTCGTTACGGGTTTTGCCAAGCTCGATAAGACCCTGACCGTAGCCGTCACGGGTAGCCATTTTTTTAATTTCAGCCATATTATTACACACTCCTTTTTATGCTTCAAGGGCTGCAAGCTGTACCTTAAGCTCAGTCATTGCCTGCTCTGCCTGTTCAGCGTTGGGTGCAACACCGTGCCAACCAACCTGATTTTCCATAAACGATACGCCCTTGCCCTTTACAGAGGTGGCAACAATTGCGGTGGGCTTGCCCTTGCATTCGCGGGCGGCCTTGTATGCGGCCTCTATCTGGTCAAAATCGTGAGCATCGATGGTAATTACGTTCCAACCGAAGGCCTCGAACTTTTTATCAATGGGTGCAGGAGAGTTAACCTCTTCTACAGTGCCGTCAATCTGAAGATTGTTAAAATCAACGTAAGCAACAAGGTTATCCAGCTTTTTATGGGCGGCAAACATAGCGGCCTCCCAAACCTGGCCTTCTTCGATTTCGCCGTCGCCCAAAATGGTGTATACGCGATAATCGTCACCAAAATGCTTTGAAGAAAGAGCCATACCAACGGCGGTTGAAATGCCCTGGCCCAACGAGCCGGTAGACATATCTACACCGGGAGTGCTTTTAAGACTGGGGTGGCCCTGAAGCATTGCGTGGGGCTTGCGAAGACGGGCAATTTCGGACCAATCGAAAAAGCCGCGAAGTGAAAGCACGGAATAAAGTGCAGGTGCAGCGTGGCCCTTTGAAAGCACAAAGCGGTCTCTGTCTGCCTTGTCGGGATTTGCGGGGTCAATGTTCATCTCGTTAAAATAGAGATAGGCAAGCACGTCACATATTGAAAGTGAGCCGCCAGGATGACCTGCCTTGGCGTTGAAGGTGCCTTCTATAACACCCATTCTGGCTTTGCAGGCAACGATTTCAAGTTGTTTCTTGTTCTGAACGTCCATAATTACTCCTCTTCAGCTTGAATATTTATTACTACCGCCCGTGGGCGGATGATAACCTAAATTTTTGTTTTAAGCCACTCAATAAACTGAGCTATTGCACCTTGCCGACAGGGGCACGCCACAAAATCGGCAGTTGCTTTTATATCGTCGGGGGAATCGTCAGGCACGCAGGTTATGGCTGCGCGGGACAACATATCTACGTCGTTGTAATAGTTGCCTGCTGCCAATATGCGCTGTGGGCGGATGCCCATTTTTTCGGCCAGCGCCATCATTGTGCTGCCTTTGTTTACCCCCTTGGGCAGTATTTCAACAAAGTTGGGCCCGCTTCGGCTTACGTCACCGTCAAGGTCGGTAAGGGAGCGCATATAGTCCTCAACGGCATCCAGCTCGTCGGCACGCCCTGCAAAAATGACCTTGCTGACGGGACCCGTGCAGCTTTCGCTTAAGGTTAGCTGCTCTGACTCAATCAGCTGTGACATCTCAAAATTATCTTTTGCAAGCCACAAATCCCACCCGCAATAAAACATTGCGCCGATTTGAGGGAACTTGCAAAGCACCTTCTCGGTAACCTGCCGGCAATCGACCGTGTATTCCATAACCACACGTTGGCTTGACATATCGTAAACCATTGCGCCGTTATTGGCAATAAGCATTGCCGAGCAACCCAGTTTTTTTGCTACCGGCACCGATGATTGAGGCGAACGACCCGTTGCGAGCAACACCTGCCCACCCTGTGAGGTGAACTCTGCCAATGCAGAGACGTTGGGCTGAGGTATATACCTTTCTTCTGCCAAAGTGCCGTCAATATCGGATACAAGCAGGTACCCGTCGAACTTTTTCATCTTTCTTTTAATCCTTTTAAAAACGAAACGAAATAGGTAGGCAAATCACTGTCAAACTCTAAATATCTGCCGTCGGGATGAACGAAGCCAATCTTTTTCGCGTGCAGACATTGGCCGCTCAGCTTGGTTATTACGCTTTTGGGGCCGTAGACCGAATCCCCTGCCACGGGATGACCAAGGTGAGACATATGTACCCTGATTTGGTGGGTGCGGCCCGTTTCTAACCTTAAGGCAAGGTGGGTAAAGCCGTCATACCGCTTAATAACACGCCAATGGGTAACGGCGTTGCGAGATGCCTTGGCGGTGACTGCCATTTGCTTGCGCTTGGTGGGGTGGCGACCGATGGGGGCGTTGACAGTGCCCTCATCCTCTTTAAGGTTGCCGTATACCACCGCCTCATACTCTCGGGTAAAGGAATGCTCCTTAATCTGTTGGGCCAAAAGGGTGTGTGCGCGGTCGTTTTTGGCAACAATCAGCAAGCCGCTGGTGTCTTTATCAATTCGGTGAACTATGCCCGGGCGAATTACCCCGTTTATGCCCGAAAGACTGCTGCCGCAGTGAGCTAAAAGGGCGTTAACAAGGGTGCCGTCGGCATTGCCCGGGGCGGGATGAACAACCATTCCCTTGGGCTTGTTAACCACAAGCAGGTCATCATCCTCATAAACAACGTCAAGGGGTATTGACTGGGCAACCGCCTGCGACTCCACGGGGGCGGGCAGGTTTATTACCACCTTGTCACCAACCTTAAGCGCTGCTTTCTTTTTGGCGGGGGCGCCGTTTATAAGCACGTTGCCCTCGTCACACAAACGGGCGGCGGCTGAACGGGTCAGCTGCCCCGTAGACGCTATAAAAGCATCTACCCTATCAAAGGGCTCGGCGCATATCAAATTAACCGTTGACATCCCCATCACCCTTTGACGCGGCGTTTTGCTTGGATTTTTTTAAGTCGTTAACGGTGTCGATAAAATAATAGACAATAAGCATTATGCAACCGATAACCACACAGCAATCGGCAAAGTTGAAAACCCATACCCAAAGGTTGCCGAAAAGCTTAACATCAATAAAGTCAATTACATATCTTAAGCGAAGGCGGTCAATCATATTGCCGATGCCCCCTGCTATAACAAGAGATGCTGCCCACTTGAGCCATTTGCCGGGAATTTTACCCATAAGCAAAGCGCCCACACCAAGCAGGACGATTACTGCCGTTACGGTGTTGAATATAATGGGCTTGTTGGACAAAATGCCAAACACGGCACCTCTGTTTTGAACGTAGGTGAAATTCAGCACACCCTTTATAAGGGTAACTGAATCACCCACGCTTTTAAAACTGTTTACAACCCAAAGCTTGGTTAACTGGTCTATAACCACCAGCAATGCGGATACAGCCAGTGCAATAAGTTCGACCTTTCGGCTTTTAAGCCAGCCAAAAAGGCCTGTTTTGCTTTTTTGTTCGGTCAAACCAAATTGCCTCCAATTTTGTTAATTCATATCTGCAATTATTGCGGCACAGC
>JAZQSG010000139.1:0-9132 GCA_045630025.1 Acutalibacteraceae bacterium | reverse complement strand
GGAGTGTTGTTTACGGAATTATCTATTGGGTAACGACGTTATTCTAACGCAAAAGGCTTGACCGATCGGTCAAGCCTTTTATCTTTATAATAATTCCATTTCGCTGCGCAGGACGTCTTCTTTTGCGTTACTAACAGTGTCTATTCGTCTGTTCAGCTTTTCAAACTCTTCAAAATACCTGATTCCAAAATCATAAAGCGATTGAGCATTAAAATGCAGATTATCCGGATTACTTGTCAACCCTTGAGCAGAAGCAAAACCAACCATTTCGTTTTCTGTCGCGATGGCTTGCAGAGCGTGGTTTATGTGAACGTAGTTTTCTAACGGAAAAAATTGTAGAAAGTCACCTAAACCGCCCAGAATAACAGGAATCTCTTGTAGATTAAGTTCTTTCCGTAAAGCATCCAGCATAACTTCCAGCCGTTGCTGATAGGTGTGGTACAATTCTTCGGAGCAATCGCTTTCCCCTTGATGCCAAAGGATTCCCACGATTTCGGACGTGCGTGCTGCGAGCTTGGCATTGTTCACTGCGTTCTCAAACAGTAATTCTCCCGGCATCCATTGATCAAGCGTTGTTCCACCGTCTGCACAGCATATTAGACCGACATCAACATTATGTTTTTTTGCATACGCTTCTGCAAGACTTTCGGCAAGGTTCACACCGGAAAAACTTCGGTCAGGATTGATAGGACGGAACATTTTTTGCCACCGTCCGTTTCGAAGTGTATAAATACGGCTCGCGTCAATTTCGTGTGCTTCGCTAAAAAAACCGCGACCGGCCATATTGGATTGTCCAATCAACAAAAATGAGTGCATACCAATACCTACCTTTAAAATGAGTTTTAATATTATAGCATATTTAATTTAGATGTAAATATTTTTTGCAAAAGGGTGGGTCCTACTTTGACCACAAGCAGAAGGGCTTGTCTAGGGCGTTGGCGCAAATAGGTTCAAAATCGCAGGCCCCGTTATTGTGTATGGCACGGTAGCTCGCCTTGTTACATACCGAAAAATCTGTTTTCTGCCCCGTATTGGGTGGGGGTAACGCCAACCCGTTGTTTAAAAATGCGGCAAAAATGATATATGCTGGCAAAACCGCAATGCTCGGCAATATCGGCCACCGACAGCGTGGTATCACACAGCAACTCTTTTGCTTTGTTAATTCTCATTTCTAAAATAAATTGCCGCGGCGTAGTGCCATATCTGGCTAAAAACAGCTTTCGCAAATAAACCTCGCTTATGCCCATTTCTTCTGCGATTCGGGTATTGCAAAGCTGCGCATCCTGCAAATTATCGGCAATAAAAGTCGCCGCTTGGCTAATGGGATTTTTTTCTTTATTACCGATTGTTGCTGTCTTGCTCAGCAAATCAAAGGTGGCCGAAAATATTGCAAGCCGTCCCTCTTTTTGGCTAAACAGCTGTCTTATATGCTCTGCCGATTTAATGCAGCTTTGAGTGTTTTCGGGAGTAACGGCTTTAATTGCGTCACACTCAAAGCCGTTGCACTGAAAGTTAACAACGTAAAACACCCCGTCTTTATCGCATTCATAACGGTAGGTAGCCCCCTTGGGCAAAATTACGGCGTTTTCACGGGTGGATACTGTTTTTTTACCGTCCATACAATAGGTGATTTGCCCCCTTAAGCAAAAGGATAACCCATATGAAGTGCGGTTGGCAGTAGTAGCTTGATGTCCTTTTTGAAGATGAACTATAACGGGCTTGTTAACCTCCGTTAAAATAATGCCGTTTAAATCACTCATAACAATCACCACCCGTATTATATCAAATAACTCAAACTATAGCAATAAAAAACACAATAAAACTATCAAAAATGTTAAAACAGTATCGTTTTTACTATTGAACGGGTGTTACTTGTTTTTTATAATAAAACCAAAAGGGGGCAGGGTTATGTCTTTTGAAAACAAAGTGGCAATATCCACGGGCGCCGCATCCGGTATGGGCCTGCTGTTTGCTCAAAACTGGGCAGAGCTTTACGGCAACGTGGTGCTTTGCGATGTAAACGAAGAGGTTTTAATTCAAAAGGTAGAAGAAATCAATTCAAAGGGAAAAGGCAAAGCGATTGGCGTTGTTTGCGACGTGCGCGATTATGCTCAGGTTTGCAATGCAACGCAGGTGGCTGTAAACACCTTTGGCAGTATAGACCTTTTGGCAAACTTTGCAGGCGGTACGGCAGTAAGAATGCAACAGGTTGACCGTCAGCAGCACCCCGAATTTCCCGATGTACCCATCGAGGTTTACGATTGGGGCATTGACGTAAATCTAAAGGGCCCCTTCTATTTTGCCCACGCCGTTTCAAAGCAAATGCGCAAGCAACAGGGCGGTCTTATAATAAACGTTGGCTCGATAACCGGGCAAGAGGGTGACGGATACGGAATTGATTATCCCACCTCAAAGGCGGGCCTTATGTTTGGCTTTACCAAATCAATCGCCCAGTTTGGCGCTAAGCACGGCATACGCTGTGTTTGCGTTTCTCCCGGTCCCGTTCTCACAAGGTGTTCTATGGCCAATATGAAAACCCTTCTCGGCAGAGCTGCCGACCCGCAGGAAATAGTGGATTTGTGCCTCTTTATTGCCTCCGATAAAGGGCAGTTCATAAACGGCGAAAACATAATGATAGACGGCGGCAGAAACGCCATGGGAAGGAGCAGATGATGATGAAACCAACTTTTTTAAATCACGAAAATCCAATGCTTACCGTAATGCTTCAGTGCCGCACTCCCGAGGGGGCAATCAGGCAAATTCGCAACGCAAACTGCTTGGGTGCCGATGCCTATGGTCTGCAGGTTGAATGCCTAAATCCCGAGTATCATACTCCCGAGGTGTACGCTCAAATATTTGCACAGGCAAAGGGCAGGCCCATCTACGTCACCAATTACCGTCGCGGTGATAATAAAAATTTATCCGACGACCAATTGGCTGACGGACTTGTCACCCTTGCAGAAAGCGGCGCAACCCTTTGCGACGTAATGGGTGATATGTTTTGCCCTCACCCCGAAGAACTGACTGATGCCCCCGACGCCATTGAAAAGCAGACGGAACTTATCGACCTTCTTCACAGCAAAGGGGCAGAGGTGCTTATGTCCTCCCACGTTTTAAAATTCACCCCTGCCGAGCGTGTGCTTGAAATTGCACTTGAGCAAAAACGACGGGGAGCCGATATAATCAAAATTGTTACAGGTGCCGACAGTATGGAGCAGCAGCTTGAAAATCTGCGCATTACCAATTTGCTTAAAAACGAATTGGGCGCTCCCTTCTTGTTTTTATCAGGGGGAGAGAGCAATATTCATCGCAGGTTGGGCATTAGGCTGGGTTGTTGTATGAGTCTTTGTGTATATGAGCACGACGAACTGTCAACTCCTGCGCAACCCCTGCTCATAACAATGAAGCAAATCCGCGATAATATTGATTTTTGAGAGGGTAACAGAATCCATATATTTGTTTGCTGTGCCACGATTTATAATAATACGCTACTGTGTCCTGTGTTTACAGCAGCAGATGGCAAATTTTCGTTCCGAATGGTCAAGCTTTTTTAAATGTTTCTCGCTTTGTTGCGTATCTCTCTTGGAGTTTTACCTGTGTGAGCTTTGATTATTTTTCTGAAATACGACGTGGAACTAAACCCCAAAATATCGCAGATTTCTTGTGTTGATTTATCAGTGGTTGTAAGTAATAATTCGGCTTTTTCGCAAAGGGCTTTTTGTATTAACCTGTTTGGTGTTAAATCACTTTCGCTTTTGAAAATATAATATAACTCCGATTTACTTATAAGACAATGTTTAGCAATATCCGAAACCGTGCAATTAGTATTATCGTATATGTACCGTTTGGCTCTGTCCATTATTTTGCTTTTTGTGTCTTTGGACATACTTTCGAGATACCCTGCAATCTCTGCCAACGCCGAATAAAATTCGCCTATAACAAAACTATCTATGGTATTATTTATAGGAATATTTTTAACCCTTTCCTTTATCTCATCAGAGCAATCTATTTTTTGCAACACAAATTGTTTTGATTCGGTTTCGGGGAAGTGGTGAAAACCAAAAGATAAAAACTGTATGTCATCATCAGAATTCCAATATGATTGATAAGGCAGACCTTTGGGAATATAAAACAAATCTCCGTCAGATAGCTCAACACTTATATCATTTGCAACAATTTTGCTGGTTCCTTTTATCATATATGCAAGATAATGAAAAGGTGAGCCTCCTCTGTTATCGGTGTATTTTTGTTTTTTAAAGGTTATTAAATTGAAACTGAAATTTTTGTAAAAAAGTATATCATTCATAATGAAAAAATCGCCTTATTTTAGAATATTTTACCTCTTTTTTTGTAGTATAGTATATTGTAAATGTTTTTGTCAAGCGGTAAAATAAAAACAGGAGTGATGAAAATGGAAAAGAGAACTATAGTTTTTACAAAACCCTGCGTAGCAGAATTAGTAAAGGGCGAGATAGAAAACCCTTCTGCAGATGAGGTTCAAGTTAAATTGGTTGTATCTACTGTAAGCAGCGGCACCGAAAGAGCTAATCTTGTGGGTGACCCAAACATTAATCCGAATGGCTCGGGTAAGGTTCGTTTTCCAAGAACCTTAGGATATAGTTCAGCCGGTATTGTTACAGCTATTGGTGAAAAGGTATCCAATATAAAGGTAGGCGACCGTGTTGCGCTGTGCTGGTCGATTCACGCTGAGTATGTTAACGTTGCGGCTAAATTTGTGTACAAACTGCCTGACGAGGTGTCTTTTGAGGATGCCGCAATTTTTCATATATCTATTTTCCCGTTGGCGGCACTGCGTAAGTGCCGACTTGAAATAGGAGAGTCAGCTATTGTTATGGGTATGGGTGTACTTGGACTTGTGGCTATTCCTCTATTAAAGCAAGCGGGCGCGGTGCCGATTATCGCTGTTGACCCTAACCTTGAAAAGCGTCAAAGAGCTTTGGAAATAGGCGCCGACTATGCGCTTGATCCTTACGCTCCCGATTTTGCTGAAACTGCTAAAAAACTTACCGGCGGCGGTGCCAATGTTGGTATTGAAGTCACGGGAGTAGGGGCAGGTTTAGATGGGATTCTTGATTGTATGGCAAGATTTGGACGTGTGGCGTTGCTTGGTTGCACCCGCAATAAAGAATTCACCATTGACTACTACCGTAAGGTTCATGCTCCGGGTATCACTTTGGTAGGCGCTCACACTCAAGCGCGTCCCGCTGCTGAGTCGCACGGCGGTTGGTGGACACAAACCGATGATATTAAAAGTGTTATAAAACTTACTCAAATGAACCGCATAAAGCTTTCGGATTTAATCCAAGAAACCCATTCGCCTAACGACGCTCCTGAAGTTTATTCCCGACTTGCAAAGGAAAAAACCTTTCCGCTTGTACAATTCGATTGGAGGACTATAAAATGAAAAAGATAAAAATTGCTCAGATAGGCATAGGGCATGACCATGCGGAAGGAGCTATTTGCGCCTTAAAAGAACATAGCGATATCTACGATATTATCGGCTTCGCAATTGTGCCTGAGGATAGTTACAACACCAAAGCGTTCCGTTTTGAAAACGTAAAAGAGTCATACCAAGGTATTCCTCAAATGACGGTTGAGGAGATATTGAATTATCCTGATTTGGATGCCGTGTGCATTGAAACGGAGGACCGAGCGCTAACGAAGTATGCTTTACTGGCAGCCGAGAAGGGGCTTCATATACATATGGATAAGCCGGGCGGAGTTTCTGACGAGGAATTTGACAAGCTTATCGATACCGTTTCTGAAAAAGGTCTTGTATTTCATACGGGATATATGTATCGCTACAATCCTGAAGTTTTAAAATTGAAAGAGGATATCAAAAGCGGCAAACTCGGCGAAATAATTTCTGTGGAAGCTCGTATGAATTGCCTTCATAAGCAGGAGAAAAGAGAATGGCTGGGAAATTACCCCGGCGGTATGCTTTATTTTCTCGGTTGCCATATGATAGATATCGTTTATGGGATAATGGGCGAACCGTTAGAGGTAATACCGCTTAGTTGTTCGTCGGGAATGGATACAAAAGCTCAGGATTTCGGAATGGCTGTGTTTAAGTACAAAAACGGTGTTTCCTTTGCAACAAGCACGGCGATTGAAAGGGGTGGCTTTGAACGACGACAGATAGTTGTTGTCGGAACAAAGGGTACGGTCGAACTTTGTCCCCTTGAATGGCGAATAGAAGACAGAACCGATATTTACTTACCTCAGGTCACAAGTGTGCGAGAGTGTTATTCACAGAGTTGGCACACAAAAGGCGAGTTTCATAATAGTGAGGTTCATGGCCGTATGGATGCAATGTTTCATAATTTTGCTGACTATATTAATGGGGAAAAACAAAATCCTTATAGTTACGAATATGAAAGACGTCTGCATAAGATTATTTTAAAGGCTTGCGGAGGAATGTAAAAATGAAGGCTATACTTGTAAATGACGATAAATCTTTGTCTTGGTCTGAAGTGCCTAATCCCATTTTGGGTAATGATGACTGCCTTGTAAAAATTGAGGCAGCAGCGTTAAATAGAGCCGACCTTATGCAGCGAGAGGGTGACTATCCTCCGCCCGAGGGTTGCCCCGAATGGATGGGCCTTGAAATTGCGGGAACTATCGTAGAAATTGCAGAGGGTGCAAAAGAAAAATCTAATTGGAAAATTGGCGATAAGGTTTGTGCTCTTTTAGGTGGCGGCGGTTATGCCGAGTATGCTAATGTAAAGTATGATATGCTGATGCCTGTGCCTAAAAATTGCTCCATGATTGAGGCGGCGGCCATACCCGAAGCATTTGCAACCGCCTATCTTAATCTGTTTATCGAGGGTAATATTAAAAAAGGTGATACCTTGCTTATGAATGCGGGTGCAAGCGGCTTGGCAAGCGTAATTATTCCTATGGCCAAGGCCTTTGGTATAAGGGTTATAACCACCGTTTTAACCGATGAAATTGCAAACAATATAAAGCACCTAAATGCCGATAGGGTGGTTGTTACAACCAAAGAAGATATTTCAATGGTGCTAAAGGAAGAGCTTGAAAACGGTCATCCCGTAGACGTTGCCATTGATTGCCTGGGCGGCGAAATAATGGGCAAGTGCATCCACTATCTCAAACACGGTGCCCGTTGGATAATGATTGCAGCTCTTGCAGGCACCAAAACCGAAATTGACCTTAAAAACATATACGTGCGAAACGTGCGAATTATCGGCTCAACATTGCGCTCACGCACTCCCGAAGTAAAGGCACAGATTTTGGCCTCCCTTGTTAAAGAGGTTTGGCCAAAGGTAGAGACGTGTGAGGTTAAGCCCACCATATACAAGGTTATGCCAATAACCGAGGCAGAGGCCGCCCATGATATTCTCTATAAAGGACAGAATGTAGGCAAGGTAGTTCTTACAGTGAATTAATGGGTCCTAAATTGGCAGCAGAGGTATGAAGCTTGGTATCGGCGCAAATATGTTCAAAATAGCAGGCCCTGTCATTGTCTACGGCACAGTGGCGAGTGTTGTTTATGGGGTTATTTATTGGGTTGTACCATAATGTAGGGGCGGCAATCTGCCGCCCGCAAAAAAACGCACAATGAAAACGGGCGGCTAATAGCCGCCCCTACGATATATTTTATGCATTACTGTAGGGGGGAACTGTGTTCGCCTGCAAAAACCGGACACCGGATACTGGGTATCGGCGCAAATATGTTCAAAACTGCAGGCCCTTTTGTTTACGGAACAGATGCAAGCGTGGTGTGCGGTGTTGCTCATTAGATAACTAATTTATAAAAACATAAAAGACTTGACCAAGCAGTCAAGTCTTTTATGTTTTTATATGCTGTTTGTATTGTTATATTTGAAGTGAACTTTTTCGTGTTTCGCGCGAATTTTTATCTGTATGCGATATAATATTTTTTTAAAAAAGATGTTGAGCCAAAACCTAACAAAGCACTTGCTTTTGCACAGATTTATTAAAAGCTTTATTTAACAAGCTCTTCTAAAACAGCCATTTTGTCTTTCGTGGGCTCGGGTAAATGCCCAAAGGGGAAGGGTATGCCCATATCGTCATACTTTACCCGGCATATTTTTCTGAAGGGCAGCAGCTCCACCTTATCAACACAAGCGTAGCTGTTTATAATCTCTTTCAGCTTAAGTACGCTTTGTTCGTCATCGTTTACGGTGGGTATGATGACCTGTCGCACTGTGGTAGGAATGCCTGCCTTATTAAGATATGCCAAAAATTCAAGAGCCGCATCAATAGAGCAGCCCACGTTTTCCCGGTACAGCCCATCGTCGGTATATTTAATATCCAACAAAACTCTGTCGGTGTGGCGAAGCAATTCCTTAACGTCATCGTTAAGCACTGCGCCCGAGGTGTCAAGGCAGGTGTTAACGCCCTCTTTGTGGCATTCTTCAAACACTTGGCGGCAAAACTCCGCCTGCATAAGAGGTTCGCCACCCGAAAGGGTGATGCCGCCCGTTTCGCCAAAATACTCTTTATATCTTTTGGCCATGGTTACAATTTGGTCAGCCCTATAGCTTGTGCCGCCCTCAAAGCTCCAGGTGTCGGGGTTGTGGCAGCATTTGCATCTTAACGGGCACCCCTGCAAAAACACCGCAAAACGCACGCCCGGTCCGTCAACCGTGCCCAAGCTTTGTATTGAGTGAACTCTGCCCTCAATCATACGCTTTGATGGAAGGTGCGCGAGATAACCTCGCGCTGTTGCTCACGGGAAAGCTTGTTAAAGTTAACGGCGTAACCTGAAACGCGAATGGTCAGGTTGGGGTAATCGTCGGGATTTTCATAGGCCTTAATCAAGGTCTCGCGGTTAAGAACGTTTACGTTGATGTGATGGGCACCCTTTGAAAAATAACCGTCCAAAATGCTGACCAGGTTGTCAATACGCTCCTCCTGGGTTTTACCCAAGGCGTCGGGAGCAATAGAGAAGGTGTTTGAAATGCCGTCGCGGCAATCTGAATAGCGAAGCTTGGCCACCGAGTTAAGTGATGCCAAAGCGCCGTTTTCTTCACGGTTGTGCATAGGATTGGCGCCGGGTGCAAAGGGAGCCCCTGCGGGTCTGCCGTCGGGTGTAGCACCTGTGTTTTTGCCGTACATAACGTT
>JAZQSG010000138.1:0-3369 GCA_045630025.1 Acutalibacteraceae bacterium | reverse complement strand
AATGTTCATATGCTCAGCGATGCAGAGTTTGATGAAATGATAAAATCATTAGCATAAAAAAGAACTTCTTCCAAATTCCATTTGGAAGAAGTTCTTTTTTGTCGATTGTTCAGTCACCGAATTTTATTGAAATGCCGCCGTCATTTGAACCGGATTCCTTAATGTTAATATGACTGCTTATAAGGTCTGCCACTTCACTTATTGGCATCGATTGCAGATAAACCTTGCCGGGGCCTGTTACAACGGTGTGAAATATACCTGCACCGCCAAAAAGGATGTTTTTCGCCCCTTTAACTCTTTGCACATCCATAGTACAGCTTTCTGTCATTGCGGCGAGATTGCCGGTGTCAACAATAATGCTTTCACCTACGCCCAGCTCCAATTCCTTGCAATATCCGTCAACCTCAACGAAGGCAACACCATTGCCTGAGATTTTTTGCATTATGAAGCCCTCACCGCCAAAAAATCCGGCACCCAGACGCTTGTTAAAATAAACGGTTAAATCCAACCCCTTTTCCATTGCAAGAAATCCGGTTTTTTGCACTATTATTCCATTGCCCTCGGTTAAGTGAAAGGGAATAATAGAGCCGGGAAAGCGCGATGAAAAAGCAATCGTTCCACCGCTGCCAAGGGGAGTAAACTCGTTAAGAAATATTGATTCACCCGAAAACATTCTTCCAAATGCTTTTTTTAATCCGCCGGAATTGGTTTCCATCTTAATGTTTGGACTCATCCAGCACATTGACCTTTTTTCGGTGCAAATGGTTTGGTTTGCCTCGGGGTAGCAAACAACCACAGGCAGGTTGCCGCCTTCGATTTTATAATTAAGCATAAGCAAAACCTCCTTTAAAAGCTTCTGATTAATATTATATTTCAAAATCACCTGACAGTCAATAAAAATAAGGCAGCTCAACGAGCTGCCTTAAATCTTAATTTTCTTCTAAGTTGGCTATTGCTTCGGCTTGCAGGTCTGCATCATAAGAAAGCATTGGCTCAACGTTTTTATGTTTGACTTTACGATCAACATAGTTTTTAGTAATTTTAACCACAAGGGGAAGCATAAACAGCACGCCTATAAGGTTGGGTATCATCATAAGACCGTTGAAGGTGTCTGAAATATCCCAAGCCAAAGAGGATGAAAGTACAGCGCCGAATATTACGGTGCTTACGTGAATAATTCGGAAAACGATAGTGGTTTTTGCGCCAAACAAATACTCCCAAGCTTTTGAGCCGTAGTGAGACCAACCCAAAACAGTGGTGAATGCAAAGAGGAACATTGCGATTGCAACAAATTTAGCACCGATGTTGCCCCAACTGAAGACGCTGTTAAATGCTTGACCTACAAGGGTAGCATCTACTCCTTCAGCAGCGGCCTTGGTGTAATCGTGAACGCCGGAGGTTAAGATAACCAAAGCTGTCATGGTACAAACTACCATAGTGTCTGCAAATACCTCAAATATACCCCACATACCTTGCTTTACGGGCTCTCTGACGCTTGAGTTTGAGTGAACCATAACAGAAGAACCAAGGCCTGCTTCGTTTGAGAAAACGCCGCGCTTGAAGCCGTTGGTCATGGCAACGATGATACCACCAACAAGGCCGCCGGCAGCTTCTTTAATAAAGTTTTCGGGATTAAATGCGTTTACAAATATTGCCTTAAATGCAGGAATAATATTGTTATAGTTGACACCGATAACAACCAAGCTGCCTAACACAAACAGCACAACCATAAAGGGAACTATTTTTTCTGCAACGTTAGCAATGCGCTTAACACCGCCAAGGGTAATCAAAGCGGTAAGCAGCATGATTACAACACCAATTATCAGTTCATATGCAGATACATCGCCTAAAACGTTTATTTCTGAAAGAGCAGAAACATCAAAAGCAGAAGATACGTTTGCAACAATTTTGTTTACCTGACCCATGCTTCCGATACCAAAAGAGGCAAGCATTGCAAAGATACAAAACAAAATTGCCAGAAAACGGCCGAGGGGCTTGAAGCTTGATTTGCCGTTACCGTCACTGTATGTATAATTTCCAAGGCCGTCCTGCAAATAATACATTGCGCCGCCTGACCATTCACCGTTAGAGTTTTTGCGTCTGAAATAGATGCCCAAGGCATTTTCTGCAAAGTTGGTCATCATACCGAAAAAGGCGGCAACCCACATCCAAAAAACAGCGCCTGCACCACCGATGCATATTGCTGCAGCAACACCGGCAATATTACCGGTGCCGACGGTAGCGGCAAGGGCTGTGCACAGTGCTTGGAAAGGGGAGATAGTGCCTTTTTCTTTGCGATGCTTAATAACATCCTTTTTAAACATACTGCCCAAAGTGTTCTTAAACCAAAGTCCTACGTGAGACACCTGAAAGAACTTTGTGCAAAGGGTTACGATAATGCCTGTGCCTATCAAAAGCGCCAAGCCAAACACACCCCAAACGACACCGTTAACCGAGCCGTTCACTTCGGAAATTTTTTCTAAAATTCCTTCCATATTTATCCTCCTAAAAATAAAATGCGGTTTGCACAAAACGCAAACCGCAAAACAAACATAAAAAGTAACAATGAATAATCTTTGTCCTTTTGCCTGAGAGATTAGCGTAAATCGCTTTGCACCTTCGGCACTCAATTTAATGAGCTTCTCCAAAGTTATGTCGGTTTGCAGTCCTCATCCTTACGGAAACCTGAGAGTGTTACTCCTTCGGTAGCGTTGCTTTTCCTGCAAACGTCATACATAAATATATTTAATTTTTATACATTATACTACTCAATATATAAATATGCAAGAAGTATTTTACAATATTCTATTAATTTTTCAAATTGTCAGCAAGCTGCTTTAACGCCTTAATTTGCTCTAGGGTTAAGCCCTGAGCAGCTTTAACCAACAGTTGAAGCTCTTGTGCTTTTTGCGCGTCGGCAACAACGGGAACAACCACCTTGTCAGCCCCTTCATCCTGCTCGTTGTTGTCCATGCTGAAAGAGGGTGACTCACGCACTACTAATGGGTCATCCCAGCCCATAAGGTAAGCCGGGGTAGTGTGCAGCTTTTCGGCAATGGCCTTAATTTTAGCTGCAGGTATGTTGGTTATAATGCCCGTTTCATATTTGTGAATAGTTTGCTTGGTGGTTTTGGCAGCCGATGCCAAATCTTCTTGAGTTAGCCCCATTTGGTATCTTATATATTTAATTCTTTCGCCAATGGTCATAAAAAATCACCTTCTGTGTTAATAATGATTGTTGTTTGTCGAAACGCTTGAAAGCGCTTCGACAAGCCACTTTTTAAGTGGATATAGCAAAATTAAATTCTATGATTTAATTTTGCACAACATTCATTGCAATGGATATGGACAAATTTTCAAAGAAAATTT
>JAZQSG010000137.1:0-1778 GCA_045630025.1 Acutalibacteraceae bacterium | reverse complement strand
CCTCCCGCACGTCAAGCGGAAGCGCTACCAGCTGCGCTAAGCGTCCTTATTCTTTTACAACAGAGTTATTATACTATACCAAAAATTAAAAAGCAAGGGTTTATTTGAATAATTTATAATAATTTAATATATTAAAAAAGTGTTAATTATCTTGAAAGCTTAGCACGTTTGGATTAAAATAAAAGCATAGAGGTTTGACCTCTTTAATAAAATTGTTTAGGAGGATTACCATGAAAAACATTATCAAAAAAATCTTATCTGTTGCTCTTTGCGCCTTGTTGGTCTTTGCCGTAATGTGCGGTTGCTCCGCCTCCTCGATGAAAGATCAAGAGCTTAATTATGGCGATGCGGTTCCCGGTGGCACCGGCGGTGATAACGAAACTCTCGATATAACTCTGAAATCGGCAGCAATAGAAAATCGTAAGCTGATAAAAACGGTAGATATATGGGCCGAAACCAAAAAATTTGATAATGCGGTCACCTCTATCGAATCTGCCATCAAAGAAACGGGCGGATATATTCAACAGCAGTCCTATACTACCAACAGTAACGAAATCCGCACAGCAAAGATGACCTTGCGTATTCCTGCCGATAAGCTGGATGCCTTTTTGGCCTCGCTTAACAAATCGGTTAACGTAACCACGCAAAACTCTAATGTTGACGACGTAACCGATGAGTATATAGACGTAGAGAGCCACATTGCCTCCCTTGAGGCAGAGCAGGCATCTTTGCTGGCAATGCTTGAAAAGGCCGAAAAGCTGGATGACGTTATTGCCATTCAAAGCCGCCTTACCGAGGTTAGGGGCTCTCTTGAATCCTACAAGGCACGCAAAAAGAACTACGATACACTGGTGGCCTATTCCACCGTGAATTTGTATCTTAACGAGGTAGAGCGTGAAACCTCTGCCAATCCCGGCTTCTGGGAGCAAGCAGGCAACGCCTTCACCACGGGTGCCTCTTTGTTTGGCAAGATGATTCGCGGCATCGGCATATTCCTTATCGGTGCATCACCCTTCCTGGTGGTTTCAGGTGTTACGGCCGTTGTTATAATTATAATTGTTAAAAAGTCTGCCAAAAAGCGCAAAAATCAAAAAGAATCCGATAAAAAAGAGGAAGAATAAATGAGATTTCTGCTCCTGGGCGATATTCACTGTTACGGTCACTATGCTTTTGATGCAATTAAAAAGATGGGATCGCAGCTGCCTATTGACGGTGTTGTCTGCACGGGGGATTTAACCAACGCAGGCGGGCAAATAGAGCTTGAAAGTGTGGCAGGTGCCGTTAAAAGCGGGCTTAACGCCATCGGCTGCCCAACCGCCCCCTTTATCGCCTGTATGGGCAACCACGATTACGGCAACAGGGTTAATACCGACGATGAAAACGCCCTTTGTCGCGCTCGTTTCGAGTCGGTGGTTGGTTTGCCTTACAGGGCGGTTATAAACCTTAAGGGCTACACCTTTATAACCTTCTCGGCGCGCAACCACTCTGCAGGTTATACCGACGATGATTACCGCTGGCTCAACGACGAGATATCTGCCGCCGAAGCCAACAGCGCCAACCTGCCCGTTTTTGTTATATCCCATTACAGCTCAGGCGGCGCAGGGCTTTACGGTGACGCTCCCGGCTCAAAGGGCGGGCGGCTGCATTCGGTGCTTGCAAACCATCCCCGCTGCGTGCTTTTAAGCGGCCATTCTCATGCATTTCTTGCCAACGAGCGCTCTTTTATGCAGGGTGAAGGCGGCTATCATTCAATTAACTCCGGCTCTTTGTGGCAGTCT
>JAZQSG010000136.1:0-3788 GCA_045630025.1 Acutalibacteraceae bacterium | reverse complement strand
CACCGCAAATTATCAGCGTATCGCCCGATTTAAGCTTTTTGAGCTTGCGGTCATACAGTCTGTCTTCGTCACCGTGCATATCGCCGGTAATATAAATCATATTCACACCTCTATTTTGAAAAAATCAGTAAAAAACCCTTTAATTATTTAGCTGTTTCTGTTATAATAACATCATAAATCATTTTTTACAATATTTATGGAGAGATTTTAATGAAAAAATTCGCACTTTCGCTCTGCGTTTCTATAATTACCGTAGTTTTACTCTGCTCAAATTTGTTTGCAATGGCCTACACACCCACCTTCGAGGTAGAGGCAAACAACGCGCTGCTTGTCAATATAGACACCGATGAGGTTGTGTACAGCAAGAATGCTGACGAGCGCATTTATACCGCCTCTTTGTCATATCTTATGAATGCTATAGTTGTCTGCGAAAAGGCCGATTTTGACGAGGTTGTTACCGTAAAGGGCGAGGTGGTTGACAGTCTTTTGGGCACCAACGCCATTATTGCAAACCTTAAAGCGGACGAGCAGATTACAGTTGGCGATCTAATGCGCTGTATGCTTATTGCATCTCATAACGACGCCGCTTTGGTTTTGGCAGATTACGTGGCTGCTGGCGATGCCGACAAGTTTGTTAAAATGATGAACGACAAAGGCAAGTCGCTTGGCCTTAAAAACACCAACTACAACACTGCGGTTGGCCTTTTTGATGAAAAGCAGTACACCACAGCTAACGATTTGTTTAAGGTTTATATGGCGGCAATGGAGGTTGATGCAATAGCCGAAATTTTGTCCCAAACCCGCTACACCGTTCCTGCCACAAACAAAAGCTCAAGCCGATTGCTCAGCACCACCAACCGTCTTATTGACCGCACCACCAACTACTATTACAAACACGCGCTGGTTGGCAAAACGGGCAATTCCGATAAATCGGGTCGCTGCATTGCATCTACCGCCGAAAGCGACGGCAAGCGCTACGTTTGCATATTGGCCGGCTGCTCAGACGCCGAAAAGCGCGTAGATTTTGCCGATTCTATCAGTCTTTACAAGTGGGCATACGCTAACTTTGAATATAAAACCGTAGTTTCAAAAGGCGAGCAGGTTTCCGTATCTGCCAACGTAGACCTTTCTTGGGACGTTGATACCATAACCCTCACGGCAGGGGAGTCGGTGGTGGCGTTGTTGCCAAAGGATGCCGACCTGTCTACGGTTGAATATGTTGTAACCCTTGATAAAGAGGTGTTTGACGCCCCTATCAAAAAGGGTGAAAAAATGGGCACCGCCAAAATTTATTTTTCAAACCCTAACAATCAAGACAGCGAGCCCCTTGGTGAAATCACCCTTCTTGCAGGTCAAGAGGTAGAGGGCAGTGCCGCTCTTATGCTTTGGCGCTGGATTAAAGGCATCATCACCAACCCCTTCGTTGTTGCTATAATAGTAGCGGTTGTGGTGCTGTTTATAGTTATGACCATCGTAGCCAACGTTAAGGCAAAACGCGAACGAAAGAAAAAACTTAAACTCAAAAAGCGTTTGTAATGAAATTTGGCTGATTTTTTCAAAAAACCTACAAATTTTTGTTGCAAATATGCGGGGTTTATAGTACAATATATATGAAATAAGATACCACTTACGGAGGTAAGAGCAATGTCCATTAAGTTTATTGACAAATACGCATCAGAATTTTTCGGTGCTGACGAGTTAACCGGCATTTCCGCCCAGGTAAAGGTTGCCCATGACCAGCTGCACAGCGGCACAGGCCTTGGCAACGATTATATCGGTTGGGTTGATCTTCCCGTTAATTATGATAAAGATGAGTTCGCTCGCATCAAGGCAGCTGCACAAAAAATCATTTCCGATACCGACGTGCTTATCGTTATCGGCATTGGCGGTTCATATTTGGGCGCCCGCGCTGCAATCGAGTTTTTGACCTCACCCTATTACAACAACCTTAAAAAAGAAACTCCCGATATCTATTTTATCGGCAATTCTATCAGCGGTGCCGCACTTAACGACGTTATCTCTCTTTGCGAGGGCAAGCGTGTTTCCGTTAACGTAATTTCTAAGTCAGGCACTACCACCGAGCCCGCCATTGCATTCCGCATCTTCCGCGATATGCTTGAAAAGCAGTACGGTAAAGAGGAAGCAAAGGGCAGAATTTACTGCACCACCGATAAGGCACGCGGCACTTTGAAAGAGCTTGCCGATAACGAGGGCTATCAAACCTTCGTTGTGCCCGATGACGTTGGCGGCCGTTTCTCTGTTCTTACCGCAGTTGGTCTTTTGCCCATCGCCGTTTCAGGTGCCGATATTGACGCTCTTATGGAAGGCGCTGCCTATGCCAGAGAAAAATACAGCGTATGTGACCTTGAAGCAAACGATTGCTACAAATATGCAGCACTGCGCAACATCCTTTACCGCAAGGGCAAATCTATGGAAATGCTCGTTAGCTACGAGCCCCGTTTCACCATGATGAACGAGTGGTTTAAGCAGCTCTTCGGCGAAAGCGAGGGCAAAGATAACAAGGGCATTTACCCCAGCTCTGTTATCTTCTCGACTGACCTTCATTCTTTGGGCCAGTTTATTCAAGAGGGCTCACGCACTATGTTTGAAACGGTTGTAACCTTCGACCAAACCGATAAGGACGTTACTATTCCCATGGCAGAGGAAGATGGCGATGGCCTTAACTTCCTTGCAGGTAAAGATATGTCTTTTGTTAATCAGCGCGCCTTTGAGGGTACCGTTCTTGCTCACACCGACGGCGGTGTTCCCAATTTTGTAATCAACCTTGAAAAGCCCGATGCATTTAACCTTGGCGAGCTTATCTATTTCTTCGAAAAGGCCTGTGCTATTTCGGGTTACATTCTCGGCGTTAATCCTTTCAACCAGCCCGGTGTTGAAAGCTATAAAAAGAATATGTTTGCACTTCTCGGTAAAAAGGGCTACGAGTCCGAAAAAGCCGCTTTGGAGGCAAGACTGGGCAAATAATGGCTACTGCATACGCTATGCGTGTGTGAAATATATAAAAGGAGCTGGATTTTATGATTTCTTTAATTATCGGTCACAAGCGTTCAGGCAAAACCAAACGCCTTGTTCAGTTGGTCAACCCTGCTGTTGATGCATCACAGGGTAACGTTGTTTGCACCGAAAAGGGCTTAAAACTTACTTATGACCTTACACACCGTGCCAGACTTGTAAACTCTGAAGAGTACGGTATAGTAGGATATGATGCATTGTATGGCTTTATCGCAGGTATGTGCGCAGGTAACTATGACCTTACCGACATATTTGTAGATGCTACCCTTCGCATCGGCGGTCGCAACTATGATGAGTTTGCTGATTTTATTGAAAAACTGTCGGGTATGTGCACCGAATCTTCTGCCAACATAACCTTTACGGTTTCTTGCGACGAGCAAGATATTCCTGCAAAGGCCTTCCAGTTTGCTAAGAAAATCTGAGCCAAGCATACAAAATGCCCGACTTTAACTTTAGTCGGGCATTTTTTTCTGTTTAAAAGTTATATTTTGCAAAAAGCACTTGACAAAATATAACTGAAATTATATAATTAACTTTGTTCGGAATGGGGTGTATTCTGTGATTTTAGAGCTACGTTCAATTTTTGTGACTGACGGCTCCTGTCAGAATATAGACCAATCTTTTGACTTCAGCGATACAGAGGTTAGCGGTTACTATCCTTTGTCATCTGCGGTCAAGTTCGTCGGCGGTGTCTATAACCGTGCCGGTGCCGTTACCTTTGAGGGTACGGCAACCTACAGTTATGATGCCCCTTG
>JAZQSG010000135.1:0-3983 GCA_045630025.1 Acutalibacteraceae bacterium | reverse complement strand
ACCCTTTGCCAAAAAATCTGCCAAGGTTGCTGCGGCGGTGGCATAGCAATCTTCACCCTCGCGAGGGAGCTCAAGACGAATGATGTTGTGGGGGTTGCGGGCAATGTATTGCAAGCGCTCTTCTTCACTTATAATGTCGTAAGGAGGGCAGCAAAGCTGTGCAATATCCCCTGCCTGCTCGGTAAAGCGCAAGGCGCCGAAAGGTTTAAGTTGTGCCATAAATAATCACTCCGTTAAATTTTTGTATGTGTTAATTTTATTCCATACAAGCGGTCAAGTCAAGATTTATTTATAAAATAATAAATTACCTCTTTATTATTTTAAAGCTATATGTTATAATTTTCTGTGTATGTTCAAATTTAGTTTACAATATGTACAAATTTGGATGCTATACTTATTAAAAATTCAGATTTTTTCTGATTTGGAGGGATATAAATGATAGAGGTAAAAAACCTCACAAAACGCTATTCCGCCCATAAAGCTGTTGACGACATCAGTTTTTCTATCAAAAAGGGTGAAATAGTAGGTTTTCTTGGCCCTAACGGTGCCGGTAAATCAACAACGATGAATATTATAACCGGTTATCTTTCTGCCACCGACGGCTCGGTATCGGTAGCCGGGTTTGATATTTTGGAAAATCCTGACGAGGCCAAGCGCCACATCGGATATTTGCCGGAGCATCCGCCCCTTTACACCGATATGACCGTAAAGGAGTATCTTAACTTCATTTTTGACCTTAAAAAGGCAAAGTTCCCCAGAGATGCCCACATCAAAGAGGTTTGCCGTCTTGTTAAAATAACCGACGTTTACAATCGCGTTATCAAGCACCTGTCAAAGGGTTATCAACAGCGCGTAGGTATTGCTCAGGCGCTTATAGGCAACCCCGAGGTGCTTATATTGGACGAGCCCACAGTTGGTCTTGACCCCCGCCAGATTGTAGAGATTCGCAAGCTGATTGTTCACCTGGGCCTTAACCACACCGTTATTCTAAGCTCTCACATTTTGTCTGATGTGCAAGCTATATGCGAGCGTGTGCTTGTTATCAACAAGGGTGAAATTATTGCCGACGGTGCTCCCGATTTGCTGGCAAGACGTATGTCTAACGACAAGTCGCTGAGAGTTCGTGTAAACGGACCCGAGCAGGACGTTCAAAAGCTTATCAAAGCCGTGCCCGGTGTTGCATCGGTTACCTCGTTGGGCAAAAAAGAGCAAGCCGCTTACGAGTTTGTTGTTGAGGTTCACGAGGATGCCGACGTACGCGCTACCCTGTCGAAACGACTTGCCGAGCGCAACTGGCCCGTTATTATGCTTAAATCTCACGAGTTGTCACTTGAGGACGTATTTATTCGCCTTACCGACGGTACCGCCGACAACTCTCAATTTAAAGTGAAGGAGGATGCAGAATGAGTGCCATTTATAAAAGAGAACTGAAAAGCTATTTCACCTCTCCTTTAGGTTACGTTATTATTTTGAGCTATCTTGCTCTTTACGGCTGGTTCTTCGGTCAGCTCTATGCTGCAGGCCTGCCCCAGACAACCTACGTATTTTCATCGGTTGCCTCTATTTTAACTCCCTTCCTTATTCCCGTGCTTACCATGCGCCTTTTTAGTGAAGAACGCAGGCAAAAAACCGATAAGGCACTGTTTACCGCACCCGTCAGCTTGACCGGTATTGTTATGGGCAAATATCTTGCCGCCCTTACCGTTTTTCTTCTGTCGCAGCTTGTTACCGTGCTTTATCAAACCATTTTTGCCTTTAACATTGCCGTTGACTGGGTAAGCTACTTAAGCGGCTTGTTGGGCACCCTGCTTATGGCTGCCGCATTTATTGCCCTTGGCTTGTTTATTTCAAGTCTTACCGACGTGCAAATTGTTGCCGCAGTTGTTTCTATGGCTATTTCGGCCTTTTTGATGTTCTTTGTAGACGGCATTGCCTCAAGCATTCAGGCAGGTTGGCTTAAATGGGTTACCGTTGCGCTTGAATGGCTTTCATTCCAAGGCAGATATTACACCTTTATAGGTGGCTTGTTTGATATTGCAAACGTCGTTTACTTTTTGAGTTTTGCCGCCGTTTTTGTTTTCTTGACCATAAGAGTTCAAGAATCAAAGCGTTGGGCTTAAAGGAGGGGTTGTAAAATGAAGAAAAAAGAAATTTCTTACGCAAGCAAGCGCCGCTTTAAGCACGGTGGTTTGGCCATTGCTTTTACAGCCGCTTTTATTGCCGTAGTTATTATGTTTAACATTGGCGCTACCATTTTGGCTAAAAACGTAAGTCTTACCATTGACCTTACCGCCAACAAAGACTTTTCTATCAGCGAAGAAAACAAAGAGTACGTTAAAAAGATTGACCGCGAGGTAAACATTGTTGTTTGCTGCGACAAGGACACCTATGAAAACTCCCTTGCCGAGATGCTTTACAACTCGGGTTATTACGACACCTCTTCAAGCGGTTACTCTTACACCCAGCAGTACTTTACTCAAAACGTTTATCTGCTTGAGGAATACAGCAAGCTTAACAAAAAGATTGACGTTGAGTTTATTGACCCCCAAACCCCCGAATTTGCAAAATACACCAGCAACTATCCCAATGCAGGTCTTACCACCGGTAAGATTTTGATTGAATCTACCTTTAAGCTTAATGGTGAAGAGGTTAAGCGTCACCGCGTGCTTAGCGTTTTTGACACCTTCAGCATTGACAGCACCTATGCTTCACAGGGCTATTACAGCATCACCGGTAACGATATTGAGACCATTTTGACCTCTGCTATTTATAACGTTACCTCCGACCGCTCATACAGCGTGGCAGTTGTTACTGCCAACGGCGGTGCTGCCATCACACCCCTTCAGAGCTATCTTGAAATGAACAACTATGAGTTTACCACCGTTGACAGTCTTGTAACGGGCAAAATCCCCGAAAAGGCCGACGTTGTTATTATCTCACAGCCCACCTTGGACTACTCTGAGGAAGAGCTTGAAATGCTTGACGAATACCTTACCCTTTCTTCAGAAATGGACAAGGTGCTTATGTACATCGGCTCTGCCAACCAGGGCAACCTGCCCAACCTTAACGAGTTCCTCAGCGAGTGGGGCTTCTTGGTTACCCCCTCTCACTCGGTTCAGGAAACCTCGGAAGATAAGTGCATCTACTACCCCACCAACGTGCTTATGAACGTTGTAGCTGAAAACGGTTTTTCCGATGAAATTTCTCGCAGCGATTACAGCTATATTGCCAACCTGGCGTTGCCCGTTACCAAAAAGTCGTTAAGCGACCGCACCGTAACCACCGTGCTTGAAATTTCAGACACTGCCGTTGCAGTGCCTAACGATGCTGACGAAAACTTCTCTGTTGAGGATGCCGAGGTTAAGGGTCCCTTCGTTGGCCTGGGCGTTTCACAGCACCAAAAATACGACGAAAACAACGACCTTATGACCTCTTCGGTAATTATGCTCAGCGCATCCGATCTTATTAACTCATCCTTCAACAGCTTTGCCGAGGTTGGCAACATTGAAATGATGGGCGTTGTGCTTGACGACGTTATCGGCAAAAAGTCAATCGGCTTCAGCTTTGACATTCGCACCTTTGAAACCGAGCTCTTTACTCCCCCCGATAAAGCAGGCGTTAACCTGATGAGCATTTTTGTTGGCTGGTTGCCTCCTATTCTGTTGTTGGCCATCGGTGTAGTTGTTTACATTCGCAGGAGGCGCTCATGACAGATAAAGACAACAAGTTAATTCCCGACGAACCCGATATGGATAACGAGGGCAAAAAGGTAGAATATGACGCTGAATTGCTTAAGTACTCTACCGTTTTCGGCGCTGCCGTCGAAACCAAAAAGCGCAAGCTTACCCCCACCGTTAAGGGATTGCTTTTTTCGGGCGTTGCTTTGTTGGTAGCAGGCGCGGTATTAACCACCGTGCTGCTTATACCAAAAAACAAAGAGCAAACGCCTACCGCATCAGCCACCCCCACCCCCCTCTCCCCCC
>JAZQSG010000134.1:0-6864 GCA_045630025.1 Acutalibacteraceae bacterium | reverse complement strand
AATGTCGTTAACACACATAGCAACACAGTCAATACCAACGGTATCGTGCTTATCCATTAAGAAAGCGAGCTTAAGCTTAGTGCGAACACCATCTGTACCGCTTACAAGAACGGGACGAGTAATGCCTGTTAAATCAAGTTCAAAAAGGCCGCCAAAACCGCCAACGTCAGAGCACACGCCTGCTGTCATTGTACGTGCGATATGAGTTTTCATAAGTTCTACAGCTTTATAACCTGCGGTGATATCAACACCTGCTGCAGCGTAGCTATCAGATTTGGATTTAGTATTCATTATTTTACTCCTTTCCGTTCCAGCAATAGGTGCAAAGCTCACAGGGCTCTATACCAATTGCTTCAACCAATCCTTCTAAAGATTGAAAATCAAGAGAAGTAAGGTTAAGACGTTCACATATTTTATTTCTTAAATTTTCACCGCGTTTAGTAGTGCGATCACTATACTCATCAATATGCTTAAAGCCCTCTTCACCCTCAAGCTCAACGATAACGTTTCTTGCAATAAGCTCCATTTCACTAATAGAGCGAGTGAAGTTTAAGTACTTACAGCTATACATTATTGGAGGGCAAGCAGAACGCATATGAACAGCTTTTGCTCCGTTTTCATAGAGAAAATCTACAGTTTCTTTAAGCTGAGTACCACGAACAATAGAATCGTCAACAAACAATAAGCTTTTATCTTTAATAAGGCCATGAATCGGAATTTGCTTCATCTTCGCAACCTTACTGCGTTCCTTTTGGTTTGAAGGAATAAAGCTTCTGGACCAAGTTGGTGTGTATTTTATGAAAGCTCTGGCAAAGGGTTTGCCGCTTTTGTAAGCATAGCCGATAGCGTGCGGAGTGCCGGAATCAGGAACACCAACAACATAATCAACATCGTCAGCATTATTGGTAACGGCATCGGTTTCGGCCAAAATCTCGCCGTTACGGTATCTCATCATTTCAACGTTAACACCCTCGTAAGTAGAGGTTGGATAACCGTAGTAGCTCCACAAAAAAGCACAGATTTTCTTCTTTTTACCGGGTTTTGCAAGTTGATTTACGGAATCAGGTGTAATTTCAACAATCTCACCGGGGCCAAGCTCTTTTACCTCTTCATAGCCAAGCTTTTGGAAAGCAAAGCTTTCAAAAGAAACACAATGTCCATCATCGTTCTTACCAATCCAAACGGGTAATCTGCCAACGTAATCACGAGCGGCAATCAAAGTTCCGTTATCTTTTAAAATCAAGATGTTTGCCGAACCTTGGATTTCCTTTTGAGCGAACCTTATGCCGTCAACAAAATTGCTCTTTTGATTAATTAAAGCAGCTGTTAATTCCGTTGAGTTAACGTTACCGCTTGTCATAGCGTTAAAATGGCCACCACTAAATGATAAATACTGTTTAATCAACTCTTCAGCATTATTAATAAGGCCAACAACACATATTGCATAAGTGCCAAGATTAGAACGAATAAGCAACGGTTGAGGATCATGATCGCTAATGCAACCGATTGATGAATTACCTGACATTTCATCAAAAACATGCTCAAACTTTGTTCTAAACGGTGAGTTTTGAATATTATGTATTTCGCGTTGCAACCCATCTTCAGGGTTCCAGGCCGCCATACCGCCTCTTCTGGTGCCTAAGTGTGAATGATAATCAACACCAAAGAAGACGTCGGAAACTGCATCGCGTTTACTTGCGACGCCAAAAAAGCCACCCATTAATTTTCCTCCTAAAAATCAACCAATCAAAGCTGTTCTGCTACTTTAGAGTCTTTATCAAGAACTATTTCGGCATCAGCTTCACGTTTGGCGTCAAGTCTTTTCGCTAACTCTTCATCCTCAACAGCCAAAATTTGTGCACACAATAAAGCAGCGTTTGCACCACCGTTAATTGCAACTGTTGCAACAGGAATACCGGTAGGCATTTGAACAGTTGAAAGCAATGCATCCATACCGTCTAAAACAGTCGATTTGCAAGGGATGCCAACTACGGGCAATGTAGTATTAGCAGCAATAGCGCCTGCTAAATGTGCTGCCATACCTGCAGCGGCAATAATGGCACCAAAGCCGTTTTTGCGAGCATTTCTGGCAAAATCACGTGCTTGATCAGGTGTTCTGTGAGCAGAATAAATATGAACCTCATATTCAATGCCCAAAGATTTTAAAGTGTCGGTTGCCTTTTTAATGATGGGCAAATCGCTATCGCTACCCATTACAATTCCTATTTTTTTCATAACAGTCTCCGTACGTAATATTTAAATAGACTTAGGCACACTTAACAAATTGTTAAATGTGCCGATAGGTCAGCTAACAAAATTTCTGTGATTAAACAAAGGTTATAATCAATTATTTAATAACGGCAGATGTATCCTTTTGAATAACGTCGTGTGCTCCGCCCTCAACAATACTGGTAGCACTAACAAGGGTAAGCTTTGCTTTTTCTTGAAGCTCGGGAATGCTGAGCGCACCACAGTTACACATAGTAGATTTAACCTTGCTCAAAGACAAAGCAACGTTATCCTTAAGTGAACCTGCGTAAGGTACGTATGAATCAACACCCTCTTCAAAAGATAACTTCTTATCTCCGCCGAGGTCATATCTCTGCCAGTTTCTTGCGCGGCTTGAGCCCTCTCCCCAATATTCTTTGTAATAGGTGCCGCCAATATTAACCTTGTTTGTGGGGCTTTCATCAAAGCGGGCAAAATATCTGCCAAGCATTACAAAATCCGCACCCATAGCCAAAGCCAAGGTAATATGATGGTCGTAAACTATACCACCGTCAGAGCAAACGGGAACGTAAACGCCGGTTTCTTTAAAGTATTCGTCGCGGGCTTTGCAAACCTCAATAAGAGCTGTTGCCTGACCTCTGCCTATACCCTTGGTTTCGCGTGTAATGCAAATTGAACCACCGCCAATACCAACCTTAACAAAGTCAGCACCGCAATCAGCAAGAAAACGGAAGCCATCAGCGTCAACAACGTTACCTGCGCCAATCTTTACTGAATCACCATAACGCTCACGAACCCACTCAATAGTAAGCTTTTGCCACTCGGAAAAGCCCTCGGAAGAGTCGATGCAAAGAACGTCAGCACCTGCTTCAATTAAAGCAGGAATACGCTCTGCATAGTCGCGGGTGTTAATACCGGCACCTACAACGTAGCGCTTGGAAGTGTCAAGCAACTCATTGGGGTTCTGCTTGTGCATATCATAGTCTTTACGGAAAACGAAATAGCAAAGTTGACCCTCATCGTTGATAATAGGCAATGAATTTAATTTATTATCCCAAATAATATCGTTTGCCTCTTTAAGAGTTGTACCCTCTTTTGCACAAACAAGCTTTTCAAATGGAGTCATAAAGGTAGAAACCTTTGTTTGAGGATCCATACGGGTTACTCTGTAATCACGACCGGTTACAATACCAAGCAATTTGCCTTCAGCGGTACCGTCAGAGGTTACTGCAACGGTTGAATGTCCGGTTTTTTGAGTTAATGCAACAACCTCAGCCATAGTAGCATCGGGGGAAACGTTAGAATCGCTTTTTACAAAACCGGCTTTATAATTTTTAGCACGCTTAACCATGGCAGCTTCATCCTCAATAGACTGAGAGCCGTAGATAAACGAAACGCCACCTTCAGTTGCAAGAGCAACGGCCAATCGGTCACCTGAAACAGACTGCATAATAGCAGAAACGAGGGGAATGTTCATGGTGATAGCTGATTCCTCACCTCTTTTAAACTTAACGAGAGGTGTTTTTAATGATACGTTTGCGGGAATACACTCACTTGATGAATATCCGGGAATCAAAAGATATTCGTTAAAAGTATGAGAAGGTTCGTTAATAAAAATAGCCACTTAAATTTCCTCCTTTGGCGTTGCTTTTGTTTCGCAATACAAGCATCTGTAAACGCCTGTATCTTTGTCTGTAAGCTTAAAAATATGATCAATTTCTTGTTCAACCGTTGTAATACATCTGGGATTTTTGCATTTAATAACGTTAACTAATTTTTCAGGCATTGAAATGCTCTTTTTACACACAAGTTCGCCATCTTTAATTACGTTAACAGTTGCGCCGGGATCAATATAACCGATAATATCAAGGTTAACCGTAATATCCGCATCAATTTTAATAATATCTTTTTTACCGAGTTTACCGCTGTTAACGTTTTTTATTAACGCAACAGAGCAATCAACGTGCTCAAGCTTTAAAAGCTGATAAAGTTTCATGCCAAACCCTGCTGTTATATGGTCAATAACATAACCGTTTTTTATAGAATCAATGTTCATTGTGCCGCCTCCTCAAGTAATTTGAGAATTAGAGCCATTCGCATAAACTTGCCGTTAAGCACCTGCTTAAAATAGCAAGCGCGAGGATCCTTATCAATTGCAACGCTAATCTCGTTTACACGAGGCAGCGGATGCATAATGCAAAGATCTTTTTTAGCGTTTACAAGCTTTTTAGGTTCTAATATATAACTATCCTTCAATCGCAAGTAATCTTCTTCGTTAAAGAAACGCTCGCGCTGAACTCTTGTCATATAAAGTATATCAAGCTGAGGCATCGCCTCTTCAAGACTAGTGGTTTGAAGATACTCGATACCATTTTTAGACAGCACGTCTTTTTTTACGTAGCTGGGCAATTTAAGCTCTTCGGGAGAAATGAGAACAACCTTTATTCCCTTATATCTTGACAGCGCATTGATAAGAGAATGAACCGTTCTGCCAAACTTAAGGTCACCGCAGAAGCCGACGGTAAGATTATCAAAGCCGCCTTTTTCAAGATGAATTGTCAACAAATCGGCAAGTGTTTGCGTGGGATGATTATGGCCGCCGTCGCCTGCATTAATTACAGGTATAGTAGCGTTATAGGAAGCAACTAAAGGTGCGCCCTCTTTGGGATGCCTCATTGCAATAATATCAGCATAGCAGCTTATCGTCTTTACAGTATCTGCTACGCTTTCGCCTTTTGCAGCAGAAGAGCTGTTTGACTCTGAAAAGCCAATAACGTTACCGCCGAGCTCGTACATTGCAGCTTCAAAGCTAAGTCTTGTTCGAGTAGACGGCTCAAAGAACAAGGTTGCTAATTTTTTACCCTTGCACTTTTCGCTATATGCAGATGGATTGGCAATAATATCCTCAGCCGATTTAATAAGCTCATCTATTTCTTCAACCGAGAAGTCAAGAATATCAATAAGACTTCTTACCATCTTGCTTAACTCCTTTATTTATTATTTTATCCAACTTTCATCAGAGGGGTTATTACGGAAAGCAATCAAACGAGCAACATCTTCTGCTTTAATATAGCCCTCGTCAGCAGCAACCTGTGAAATAACGTCAAAGTTAGTAAGAGAAACGTTCTTAACGTTAGCAGCAGCAAGACGGTCAATACCTTTTTGCATACCGTAAGTAAATATACTTACAATGCCAAGCACCTCTGCACCAGCTTCACGAAGAACGTTAACAACTTCAATTACAGATCCACCGGTAGAAATCAAATCCTCTACAACAACAACCTTTTGACCTTTTTCAAGTTTACCTTCGATTTGATTTTGTCTGCCGTGATCTTTAGCACCGGAACGAACGTAGCCCATAGGAAGATCAAGAATATGTGCAGTAATTGCAGCGTGAGCAATACCTGCGGTAGAGGTACCCATAAGCACGTCAACTTCGGGATAATTTTCTTTAATAAGGGTTGCCAAACCGTTTTCCACGTCGTTGCGAACTGCAGGAGCAGTTAAGGTAAGGCGATTATCACAATAAACAGGGCTCTTGATGCCGCTTGCCCAAGTGAAGGGCTCTTCAGGACGAAAAAAAACCGCCTTAATTGAAAGAAGATCTTTTGCAATTAACTTATCCATTTATAATATCCTCCGTATATTAATCTACAAATTCAGCAACACAGCGCTCATAAGCAGCAACAGGGTCTGTAGCTGCAGTAATAGGACTGCCAACAACAATATAGTCCGAGCCGATAAGTTTTGCTTGTTCAGGTGTCATAACGCGCTTTTGATCGCCAATCTCGCCATCTGCAAATCTAACGCCGGGAGTTACGGTCAAAAAGTCAGAGCCGCACATTTCATGAACCTTACCTGCTTCAAGAGGAGAACACACGACACCATCCAAGCCGGCTTTTTTGGCATTGGCAGCATAATGCATAACCACTTTGTCGATAGGTTCTTTAATTAACAAATCCTCTTCCATACTCTCTTGGTCGGTTGAGGTAAGCTGAGTAACAGCAATAAGCAAAGGACGGGTTCCATCAGCACGAGTAAGGCCTTCAAGTGCGGCTTCCATCATTTTGCAAGTGCCTGATGCATGAAGATTGCAAAGGTCAACATCAAGGTTTGAAAGCACAGACATTGATTTTTTTACGGTGTTGGGAATATCGTGAAGCTTTAAATCAAGGAAAATTTTGTGGCCGCGCTTTTTAATTTCACGAACAATTTGAGGTCCTTCAGCATAAAAAAGCTCCATACCGATTTTAACAAAAGGTTTTCTGCCTGTAAATTTATCAAGAAAGCTGAAAACTTGCTCAGCTGACGAAAAATCGCAAGCAATAATAACGTCCTTACCCATTATTTTACTCCTCCTATAATATCTTCTAAACTGTTAATGCCATATTTATACATTACATCAGGTAACTGCAAAATAATATCGCGGCAAATATAAGGGTCAATAAGATTTGCTGCGCCAATCTCAACTGCAGTTGCACCTGCAAGCATCATTTCGATAACGTCTTCTGCGGTTGAAACGCCGCCCATTCCAACAACCGGAATGTTTACCGCGTGAGCAACCTGATAAACCATACGAAGTGCAACGGGAAAAATAGCCGCACCTGAAAAACCGCCCATCTTGTTTGCAATAAC
>JAZQSG010000133.1:0-2164 GCA_045630025.1 Acutalibacteraceae bacterium | reverse complement strand
TTTAGACGATAGCTCGTCAGCTCTCGATTATGCTACTGATGCGGCTTTGCGCTCTTCGCTTGCGTCGCTTAAAGATGTTACGGTTATAATTGTATCTCAACGTGCATCTTCACTGCTCGATTGCGACAGAATTGTCGTGCTTGATGACGGAGAGCAGGTTGGATATGGTACCCACAGCCAACTTCTCGAATCTTGTGATGTATATAAGGATATATATTATTCACAATTCGAATCAGAAGGGGAGGTGCAATGATGAAAAAATCAGTTGTGTTGCGCATCCTTTCTTCTGTTGGTAGGTACAAAGGCAGATTGATTCTTTCGTTTGCGTTTGCACTTATTCAGGTGCTTTTTGCTCTGCTTATACCCATTTTGGTTGGTGAGGCGGTTGATATAGTAACCGCAAAGGGTATAGATTTTAATGCTCTTGCAAACACTCTTTTACAAATTGTTCTGTGTATTGCTTTTTCTGCATTGTCGCAGTGGTTGCTTTCGGTGTGCAATAATGCTGTTGCTTATAATTGCGTCAGAGACTTAAGAAGTGCCGTTTTTGCTAAAACTCAACGGCTTGAGTTGAGCTACATTGATTCCCATTCTCACGGCGAGATTTTAAGCTTAATCGCATCAGACGTAGATCAAGTTGCTGAAGGATTGATTATGGGCTTTTCGCAGCTTTTTACCGGTGTGCTTACCATATTGGGCACGCTTGGAATAATGCTGTATTATAATTGGAAAATTGCTATTGTTGTTGTTTTTGTTACACCGTTATCGTTGTTTGTTGCAAAGTTTATTTCCGGCAAAACTCACGATATGTTTAAAAAACAGTCTCAAACAAGGGCGGAGCAAACCGGCTTAATTGATGAGATGGTTGGAAACCTTAAAACGGTAAAGGCGTTTGCAAGGGAAGAGGCAAATCTTGAAAAGTTTGACGAGATAAACGGCCGTTTGCAAAAATGCTCACTTAATGCCGTATTTTTCTCATCCCTTACAAATCCTTGCACACGATTTGTTAACTCGGTGGTTTATGCATGTGTTGCCGCTGTTGGCGCATTAGCGGTAATAATGTCTCCATCAACCTTTACGGTTGGTTTGTTAACGTGCTTTTTAAACTATGCAAACCAATATACAAAGCCCTTTAATGAAATCTCAAGTGTTATAACCGAGTTGCAAAACGCTTTTGCCTGTGCCGGAAGGATTTATGATTATATAGACTTGAAGGAACAAGAATCAGATAGCGACTGCAGTTACATTGATGAAATTGCAGGGGATGTCTCATTTGAGACGGTGAGTTTCTCATATAATGAAGATAAAGAGCTTATTAAAGACCTTAATCTATATGTAAATAAAGGTATGCACGTTGCCATAGTTGGGCCCACCGGATGCGGCAAAACAACCCTTATCAACCTTTTAATGAGATTTTATGATGTAAATAAGGGTGATATTAAGGTAGACGATATAAGCGTTTATAACGTAACCAGACATAGCTTAAGAAGCAAATATGGTATGGTTTTGCAGGATACTTGGCTTAGATCGGGAACAATTAGAGATAATATTGTTATCGGAAAGCCCGATGCAACCGATGAAGAGGTTTTGGAAGCTGCCAAGGCAACTCATGCACATAGCTTTATTAAAAGGTTGCCGGATGGATATAACACGATAATAGGTGAGGACGGCGGAAATTTGTCTCAAGGTCAAAAGCAGTTGCTGTGTATTACTCGGATAATGCTTAGTTTACCGCCAATTCTTATATTAGACGAAGCAACGTCGTCAATTGATACCAGAACAGAAAAGCAAATACAGAAGGCGTTTTCAAAATTAACTGCTAATAAAACAAGCTTTGTAGTAGCTCACAGATTATCAACAATAATTGAATCCGATCTAATACTTGTTATGAAAGACGGAAACGTTATTGAACAAGGAACTCATACCGAGCTGCTGGAAAGAAAAGGGTTTTATTATGATTTATACAACAGTCAATTTGTAAAAGCTAATTAAAATCTAAGATATTGACTTATTATTTTCTATATGGTACTATAAGCAAGAGGGAATTTCCCTCTTGTTTTTCTTGAGTGCCAATTATACAAAATGAATATTTTGTATAATTTAGGGGAGACGATTTAGCTAAAAAAGGAAGTCGGAGGCCAAGCGGTCTTAGGAAGACAAGCTT
>JAZQSG010000132.1:0-4295 GCA_045630025.1 Acutalibacteraceae bacterium | reverse complement strand
CGCGCTTGTTATTTGACATCATATATTGAACTATTGAGTTAAAGGCCATACAAACCCTTTTGGTAAACTCTTCGGTGTTTTCTCCGTTAGGCGGTGCAACCTGAGCCGATTCAGGTGACAACCATTTTTTATAATCTTCATTATCGGCAAGCTCGGTGGCAGTTTTGCCCTCAAAGTCGCCAAAATCATACTCGGCAAGCTCGGGCACTACAATGGGGTCGGCGTCGGGGTAAAGTGCAGCCATGGTTTGTTTGCATCGCATTAAGGGGCTTACAAAATATTCATCAACGGGTGGATATACGTATTGTTCTTTCATAGCGTTTAGCATGGCCAATCCTTCGGGAATTAACAGAGCGTCGGTTTTTCCGATGTATTTTGCTGTCAAATTGCCTTCAATCAAGCCGTGCTTTACAAAAAATATTCTATAAGTCTTCATCTAATCACCAATATAATTATAACATATTTGTAAAAAAGTTCAATAAAAAAATGTCCCCCAAGATTGCTCTTGGGGGACTGATATTTTTATGGAATCTTTATTTAAGAACGTTTGAACGGTCAACATAAGATGTGTGCAAAATCTTATGAGCTTTGTGGCTGCCGGGCTTCTCAAAGTACTCATCATAGATAAGCTTGATAGCGCTGTTCTTGTGTGACTTTCTCTGAGGAAGATTCTTGTCTTCTTCATAGATAGCAGCAGCACGAACTGCCTTAATGTCAACGGTTTCGCGTACAGAGTTGGGATGGATAGGCTGGCCACCACCATTTACGCAACCGCCGGGACAGCACATAACTTCAATGAAGTCATACTTCTTCTCGCCGTTCTTAACAGCGTTAAGAACCTTCTTGGCATTGTCAAGGCCGCTAACTACACAGATGTTGAGCTTAATGCCGTTAACGTCGTAGGTAGCTTCCTTAATGCCTTCGGTGCCGCGAACCTCAATAAAGTCGTAAGACTCGTTATCCTTACCGGTAAGAACGTCAACTGCGGTACGAAGGGCTGCCTCCATAACACCGCCGGTTGCGCCAAAGATAACGGCAGCGCCGGTACCTTCACCAAGGGGATTGTCGTACTCTTCATCGGGAAGCTTGTTGAAGTCGATGCAAGCGCGGTTGATCATGCTGCCAAGCTCACGGGTAGTGATGGCGTAATCAACGTCGGGGATACCTGCAGCGGCCTCGTCATCTCTGCCAATTTCAAACTTCTTGGCGGTGCAGGGCATAACGGCAACAGAAACGATATCCTTGGGATCAAGGCCGTTCTTTTCTGCGTACCAAGTCTTAAGAACTGCACCAAACATCTGCTGAGGAGATTTGCAGCTTGAAAGATTGGGGATGAATTCGGGGAAGAAGGTTTCGCAATACTTAACCCAACCGGGTGAGCAGCTGGTGATAAGGGGCAAGGTGCCACCGTTCTGATAACGATCAAGGAACTCAGTTGCTTCTTCCATAATGGTAAGGTCAGCTGAGAAGTTGGTGTCAAATACCTTGTCAAAGCCAAGTCTGTGCAATGCTGCAACCATCTTGCCCTTTGCCATGGTGCCAATGGGGTTACCAAAGTACTCGGCAATAGCTACGCGGGTAGCAGGAGCGGTTTGAACAATAACAGTCTTGGTGGGATCGTTAAGAGCTTCAAATACCTTAACGGTATCGTCACGCTCCTGCAAAGCACCTGTGGGGCAAGCGGTGATACACTGACCGCAGGATACGCAGGCAACGTCTGCCAAATCGGTCTCAAATGCACAGCCGATAACGGTATCAAAACCACGGTTGTTAGCACCGATAACACCGGTCTGGGTAGAGCAAGCGGCTACGCAACGACGGCAGAGCACGCACTTGCTGTTATCACGAACAAAAGCAACGTTGCTTTCATCGGTCTTGGTCTCGGTTTTTGCACCAACGAATGCCTGAGCACTCTCGATGCCAAAGCTGCGAGCCATGGTCTGCAATTCGCAGTTACCGCTTCTGTTGCAAGAAAGGCAAGAGCAGTTGTGGTTTGAAAGCAACAGCTCAACGGTCATTTTACGGGCCTTGATAACCTTTTCAGAGTTGGTCAAAACCTCCATACCTTCGCCAACGGGAGCAACGCAAGCTGCAACCAAAGAGCGAGCACCCTTTACTTCAACAACGCAGATACGGCAAGCGCCGATTTCGTTAATACCCTTCATATGGCAAAGAGTGGGGATTTCGATACCCATTTCTCTTGCAGCTTGAAGGATGGTGTAATTCTTAGGCACACTCAGGGGCATGCCGTTAATTTTCATATTTACTAATTCCATTCCTGGCACACTCCTTTCTTATTCCTTAATAATTGCCTTGAAGGGACAGCTATCAATACATGCGCCGCACTTAATGCACTTAGAGGTGTCAATTACGTGGGCTTCCTTAACCTTGCCAACAATAGCGTTAACAGGGCAGTTACGTGCACACTTGGTGCAACCCTTACACTTGTCTTCAATAATCTTGAAGGTAACAAGGTTCTTACATACGCCGGCGGGGCACTTCTTATCCTTGATGTGAGCGATATACTCGTCTCTGAAGAAGTGGAGGGTAGAAAGAACGGGGTTGGGAGCAGTTTGACCCAAACCGCAAAGTGAGTTGTCTTTAATGTATTGAGACAGCTCTTCAAGCTTGTCAAGGTCTTCCATAGTGCCGTTGCCGGAGGTAATCTTATCAAGAATCTCAAGCAGACGACGGGTACCGATACGGCAAGGAGTACACTTACCGCAAGATTCGTCAACGGTAAACTCAAGGAAGAACTTAGCAATGTCAACCATACAGGTGTCTTCGTCCATAACGATAAGACCGCCGGAGCCCATCATAGAGCCGATGGCAAGCAGGTTGTCATAGTCAATCTCAACGTCGATGTGGCTGGAAGGAATGCATCCGCCTGAAGGACCACCGGTCTGAGCGGCCTTAAAGCTTTTGCCGTTGGGGATACCGCCGCCGATTTCTTCAACAATTTGACGAAGGGTGGTGCCCATGGGAACTTCAACAAGGCCGGTGTTCTTGATGTTACCGCCAAGAGCGAATACCTTGGTGCCCTTAGACTTCTCGGTACCCATAGAGGTAAACCAATCAGCACCCTTAAGGATGATTTGAGCAATGTTGGCATAGGTCTCAACGTTGTTAAGAACGGTGGGCTTGCCAAACAGACCCTTAACTGCAGGGAAGGGAGGACGGGGACGGGGCTCGCCGCGATGACCTTCGATAGAGGTCATAAGAGCAGTCTCTTCACCGCAAACGAATGCGCCGGCGCCAAGACGGATGTCAAGGTCAAAGTTAAAGCCGGTGCCGAAAATATCATTACCCAACAAGCCGTATTCACGGGCCTGGTCGATAGCAATCTGCAAACGCTTAACAGCGATGGGGTACTCTGCACGAACGTAAACGTAACCCTGAGTTGCACCGATAGCGTAACCTGCAATGGCCATTGCTTCAATCAATGCATGGGGGTCACCCTCGAGGATAGAACGGTCCATAAATGCACCGGGGTCACCCTCGTCAGCGTTACAGCAAACATACTTCTGGTCAGCATGGTTAGCAGCGGCAAAAGCCCACTTTCTTCCGGTGGGGAAGCCGGCGCCGCCACGGCCGCGAAGGCCCGATGCAAGAACAACGTCAATAACCTCTTGAGGGGTCATCTCGGTGAGTGCCTTACCAAGTGCCTGATAACCGTCCATTGCGATGTACTCGTCAATGTTTTCGGGGTTGATAACACCGCAGTTGCGCAATGCAACGCGCTTTTGTGAACGATAGAAAGCAGTATCATTAAGAGAAATGTTTTCTACATCAAGCTCTACATCACCGGTATCGGTGTATTCAAGGCGCTTAACGATACGGCCCTTAAGCAGATGCTCTTCAACGATTTCATGAACATCGCTTACTTCAACACGGCTGTAGAAGGTGCCTTCGGGGTGAATAATAACAACAGGACCCAAAGCGCACAAACCGAAACAACCGGTTTCAACAATTTTTACCTCATCCTGAAGACCCATTGCCTCAAGTTCTTTGGCAAATTCGGCCTGAATGGGCTTACTACCTGAGGAGGTACATCCGGTACCGCCACAGATAAGCACATGTGAACGAATCATGTTTGTAAACCTCCTAAATTATTTGTTTTCGTTGCCTAAGGTGTATTCAGCAACAATTTTGCCGCCCTTAAGATGCTCTTCAACAACTTTTTGTGCCTTTTCAGCAGTCATCTTAACGTAGGTAACCTTTTCTTTGTCTGCCTCAAAAATCTCAACAACGGGTTCATATTGGCAGATACCGATGCATCCGGTCTGAGAAACGGT
>JAZQSG010000131.1:0-12013 GCA_045630025.1 Acutalibacteraceae bacterium | reverse complement strand
CCCCTCTTTTTGATTGGTATCAAAGCGGGCGCTACACTCCCCTTGAACGGGATGAGTACGTTTCTTTGCTGTGCGACGCCATTGAGTGCCTTGAGCCCGACACGGTGGTGCACCGTATGACGGGCGACGGCGACAAGCGGCTGCTTGCCGCGCCTATGTGGAGCGCCGACAAAAAGGGCGTTATGGGTGCCATTGACCAAGAACTTAAAAAGCGAGGACTTATATGATAACTTTTGAGATGAGCAACTACCCCACCGAAGAGGGCAAAAAGCTACGCCTTGAGGTGTTTGTAAAAGAGCAGGGCTTTGAGGAAGAATTTGACCAATTTGACCGACTTGATATGGCCTATCATTTTGTGCTGTTTGAGGATGGCGAGGCCTTGGCCACCTGCCGCATGAACAAAGAGCAAGAGGGCGTGTATCATATTGGCAGGGTTGCCGTTAAAAAAGAGCACCGCAAAAGAGGGCTTGGCGCAAAGGTAATTGCCGAGGCCGAGGACGCCGCGCTATCTATGGGCGGCCACACCATCACCATTGGCGCACAAACCCAGGCCTTGGGATTTTATATTGCCCTGGGGTACGTTGCCCAAGGGGATGAATATATTGAAGAGGGCAAACCCCACGTTAAAGTAATTAAACAGCTGTAACAAAAAAACGCAGAGGATAAATCCTCTGCGTTTTTATTATTCTTCTTTACGCTTGATTATTACAAACCCCCACAAAATCAGCAAAGCGCCCACAAGACCTGCCGACAGATAGCTGACGTTGTACATAAGGGCATCTGCGCTGAAGCCGGGCATAAACTTAAGGGCTCCGCTTTGAAACAAATCAAAAAGCAAGGCCGCAATCTGCAACACGACCATAAGTCCGCCCAATATAACAATTACAAGTCCTTTTTTCATAGCTTTTATCCTACAATCATTCTAAACAATTCGGGGGCAGTATAGGCCAAAACGGTAATTATAGTGCCTGCGGTTAAAACGCCTGCACATATTACGGGCAAGGCCTTGCGAAGGGGCAAATTGGCAAAGTTTGCAACCAAAGCGCCCGTCCACGCACCCGTGCCGGGCAACGGAATGGCAACAAACAAAAACAAGCCCCAATAGGTATATTTGCCCAGCTTTTGACAGCCGCGCTCACCCTTGCGCATAATCCAATTAACCAGCTTGCCAAGACCGCGCTTGGTGCGCAGCCATGCCAATATGCGCTGTATAAAAAGCAAAATGAAGGGAATGGGCAGCATATTGCCGATGAAGGCAATTATAAATGCAACCACCATATTCATATCGTTGAGCCCTGCATAGAGCATACCGCCGCGAATTTCAGACACGGGCAGCAAAGAGAGAATAAAAACTACGCCCTCATCAGAAAATATTTTTGAGAAAAACTCGGCTAATGCATCGGTCACGGGTGTCACTTCCCTTCGCTTGATATTTATATGCGTTGGTTATGCTGCTTTATTCGGTAATTTGTTCGGCCAAAACAACAACCACCTTGGTTTTATCTTGGCTGTAAGACGTAACAAGAGTAAGGAAAAGATCGGTAGACTCAACCTCGCCGATCATTTCGGCCGTTACCCCTGTGTTTACACGTGAACGCTGAACGGCATCCTTAACCATATCGGTGCGGGACTGCATACTTAAATGCTTAAAATTATCGTTAAAATTATATTCGCTGCCGTCGGCGGCAACAATCATTACGCTTAAAACACGCCACTGCTCTTCACCAAAAAGGGTGGAGTCGGTGGTTATTGACTTAACCTTTTTGTAGCCGTTTACGGTAAGCATATCTTCAACCTTGCTGAACACTCTGCCATCCTTGGTGTTGTTGCCGAAAACCACAAGATTGGGGTTTATATTGGTAGCCGTGTCGTAAGCGTTGTTAATATGGGGCGTGCCGTAGTAATTGCTTTGACCGTCAAAAAGGTGGTTATCGTAATATCCTGCCGAGTGGTTTGCCCCCGTAACAATGGGGGTATCGATTGACAGACCGTCAACCTTAAGCCAACCGATAATATCGGGATTTTTCTTGTAGAGGGTTGCAAATTTTACCGAATAATCGTGAGGAAAGTCGATATTTTCGGCATCAAGCACAGAGGGCTCGGCATAGGCGCTTTGGGCAACATTTAAAGCTTCTTCATATTGCTTGGGCAACCACCACTTGGTGTAGGCAAAATAGCCGCCCACAATGCCCAAAATAAGCACGGAAAGAATGCATATAAGGGCAACCCAAAAGCCACGCTTTTTCTTTTCTTCACCAAGGTTTAAAAAGTCGTCGTCTTCAATATCGGAAAACAGGTCGGATTCCTGCGCAACCTCTTCCTCGGCAACCTCTTCCTCAGCAACTGCTTGATCGGCGGGCTGCTCGGCCAATTCTTCGGCGGGCTGCTCGTCAACCTCCTTTGCGGGGGTGGGGGCTGCGGGCTCTTCTGCCACGGCAACCTCTGCCTCTGCCTCGGCAGGTGCTTGATCGGCGGGCTGCTTCTGCACGGGCATCTCATCCTTCATAACAGCGTATAAATAAGGCACAACGTAGGTTTCGGTAACGTGCTCAAGGGCCTGGGGGTCGCTGTCAACGGCTATTATGCACTGTGCGGCGTTTTCAATTATCATTCCGTAAACGCTGCCGCCCACAATCAAGGGCAGAGCGCCCTTGGGCAATGCAACGTCAGACACCTGCTGAATGCCCAAGCTGCTCCAATCCACGGGGGTCAAGGGCAAGGAAAGGGCCTTTGACAGCACGGTGGAAAGGGTAGAAATTGCGCCCACGGTAACGGTTGTGTTGCTAACCGATACCGCCTTTGAAAGGGCCACCAAAAAGCTTCGGCGGTCTTCACAAAGGGAGGCGTTTACTGCGCCAAGCTGTGACAAATCGGCTTCAAGCCGCGGCATTGAGCCGGTGTTGTAATATACGATTTCAACCGACATGGTGGTTCCTCCGCTTATAATTTATTGTCAGCCCGCTCCGCCGCCGTCCCCTTGGGGTTCAACGCTTTCTGTGGGAGTCTCGCTGGGAGTCTCGCTGGGAGTGGTGCTGGGAGTCTCACTGGGAGTGGTGCTGGGAGTATCACTGGGAGTGGTGCTGGGGGTATCGCTGGGAGTGGTGCTGGGGGTATCACTGGGAGTGGTGCTGGGAGTATCACTGGGAGGGGTGCTGGGAGTATCGCTGGGAGTAGATTCGGGGTTTGACTCGGGCACGCTTGCAGGGGGAATAGAGCCGGGAGCGTTAATATCTTCACGGTCATAGTCGCCCGAAACCCAAGTGTAAAGACCGTCGGAATAGGTGGGCTTTACACCGCCAAAGCGGTCGTACCACGCCTGGGGATAAATAACCTTGCTGTTGGTTTTTACGTCGCTTGTGTTAACGGCAACGCTTTCGCCCTCTCTTACCTTACGGGCAACAACAACGCAAAGCAGGTTGGCCGATTTAACCTCGTAGGTGCAGGTTGAAAGGGTAAGAATTTCGTCAGAGGTGTTAACGTCAACCGAGGTGTTGTAAAGACTGCGGCGGCGGATTTGCTCTATCCAACTCATAAAGTCAGCGTCGCTGCGGAAGGAAGGAACGGCAAAATCGAAGAAATAGCCGTTATCATCCAAGCTGCTGGCGTTGGTTATCATGCAAGCAATTATCTTATATTCGCCGCCCGTGCCGTAGATGGTATCAAAGCTTATTACGGGGTTTTCTTTGTAGAAGCTTACGTTTTTATACTTATGCAGCTGAGCAAACATGGAGCCATCCTTCATATGGTGGCCGTAAAGGGTTACGTTTTTGCTGTTGCCGTTGCGGTCGATTCTTGAGCGGCAATCTACAAAAATTGCACCGTAAACGCTCTTTTCTTTAATGCTGTTGTGGTCAAGATAAAACTCGTTGTTATCGGTTTGGTAAACGGGGTTATCTACGTTGGTGTTGGGCACCGTAATCCAACCCTTGCAATCGTCGTTTTGCTCAAGCAGGGGCTCAAAGCGGTCGTAAACACCCGTCTCGGGGTTTACCTCTTCATTTTCTCTGTCATAGTTATCGCGGGCATCGCTGATAATGCTGTTGTTGTTGAAATATTTAGCCATAAAATCGCCAACGTAGCAGCTTGATACGATAAGGCAAATGATGATAACTATAAACAGGCACTTGGTAAGAACCTTAGAAAGAGTATCCCCCTTCCAAGGAATAAAATTCTTAAGCAACCTTACGAAAAAGTTGGGCTTCTTTACAGCAGGTGCATCCTGTGCGGCATCCTGCAAAATAAAATCTTCATCCATCATAGGTGCTGCTTCCTCCTTTTTGGGTGTTTCTTCGGGCAATGGCAATATCGGCTCTGCGCTCTCTTGAGGGGCGGGCTCCTCTTGATGGGTAGCGTAATATAGGGCTTCGTCTACATCTGCCAGGGTCTCAAATTTTTCGTCGGCAGGCAGAATGATGCCATCGTCTACTCGGCCTTCCTCTTCTGCGGTTTTAATGGCTGATTCTTCAAACACCAGGTTTATGGTGGGCTGCTCTTTAGCGGGTGTTTTGGTGCCGCCAAAGCAAATGCCCGTTTCGACTGCTACGGGCTCACCCGGTTGGGCGGTGCCCATAAGTACGCGGCGCAGCATATCAAGAGCAACGGTTGCAGAGGTGTTTCGCACAGAGGTGCGAGAATCGTCCATCCCCTCTACGTCTACCTTAAGTTCACGAGTCCACATTTTTTCACCGTCGGTCAAGCTGACGTAAACGAGGCCGCTGGGCTTTTCTTCAAAAGAATCGCCTGCAACGCCCGTTATGCCAACGCCAAAGGAGCAGCCGCTGAGGCGGCGCACGTTATAAGCCATAGACTCGGCAACCTTGGCGCAAACGGTGCCGTTTTGCTCAATAAGCTCACGGGGAACGCCAAGCACCTTGGTCTTAATATCGGCAGAATATGCGGCAACGCCCATGCTGAAAACGTCAGACGAGCCGCTTACGTCGGTAAGGCGCTTTGAAAGCAGACCTGCGGTGCAGGACTCGGCGGTTGCCACCGTTTTGCCCTGCTCGCGCAAAAGCTCAACGGCAATCTGCTCAATAGTTTTATCTTCTTCAGAATAAATATCGTCGCCCAAAATGCCGCGCACCTTAACGGCGGCGGAAAGGCCCTTTAATCGGGCGTCATCTTCATTATCGGCAACGGTGGTAAGAACAACGGTCAAAAGTCCGTCGTTGCGCTCAACAGACAGGTCAACACCCTGCTCGCCGGAAAACTCGGCAACAAGCTCATCCTCTGCCCTTTGAGATACGTCCACAGCGTAAAAGGCGCGGGCACTGCTGACGGTACGAGAAACCGACTGCACGATGGGCATCAGCTTTTCGTCAACGATGTTATTAAGACTTTCGGGGTCGGAGGGCAGCATAACAATCCATTGCTCACCCGCTGACAAGGCGCAGCCCATATCCCCTTTTTTGCTGTAAAGGGGGGTGGCGCCTGCAGGTATTACGGCACCGCGATAGGCACCGTCGGGCAAGGGCTCGCCCTTTTCGGCGTACTGGTCGGCAATGGCTGCCAAAGCCGCCTGGTCGCATCTGGTTTCTACACCGATGGCATCGCTGACGGTTTTAACGGTAATATCGGTATCTTTTATGCCAACACCGCCAATAATAATGGTGAACTGGCTGCGATCGGTGGCGGACTTAAGTGCGCGCTTAAGCTTAACTGCGTCAATCTCTACATCCGTTTCGGCTATAACCTGAACGCCCCTGTTATTAAGTTTTTCGATAAGGCCTTGACCACTGTCTGCCCCGTTGGGACGACCGCCAACATAAATCAATTCTGCTTTCATTGGTTTATTCCTTTCGTTTTATCCAATTACTCAATAAGTTCAAAAACGGTTCCTTCAACCGCCTCGTCAATTAGCGCCTGCTCGTCAAGATTGGCGGCAGCGGCATCCACGGCCTCAACGGTAGGGCGGGTGCGCGGATGACGGGGAGTGAAAACGGTGCAACAATCTTCATAGGGCAGCACCGATATATCAAAGGTGTCGATTTTGCGGGATATGCTTATTATCTCTTCTTTATCCATTCCGATAAGAGGACGAAGCACCAGCATATCGGCGGCGGCATCGGTAACCTGAAGTGCAGGCAGGGTTTGGCTTGCCACCTGGCCCACGCTTTCACCCGTTATAAGAGCGCTGCAACGGTCGCGTTGTGCCAATCGGGCTGAGATTTTCATCATAAACCGACGCATTATAAGGGTAAAATACTCTTCGGGGCACTCTTGCCCGATAAGCTCTTGAATTTTAGTAAAGGGAACGATGCCCATACTGATAGGGCCGCTGTAACGGGCCACCTGACTAAGTAAATCTTTTACCTTTTTAAGGGCCAACGGGCCTGTGTACGGGGGGCTTGCAAAATGTATGGCGCACAGCTCAATGCCACGCTTGGCCATCATCCAGGCCGCAACCGGGCTATCTATTCCGCCCGAGATAAGTATGGCGGCGCGTCCGCCCGTGCCAACGGGCATACCGCCTGCACCCTGAGACTGACCTGCACGCACGTAGGCGGCAAAATCTCTTATTTCAACAACCACGGTAACCTGAGGGTTGCGAACGTCCACCTTAAGATAGGGGCAACGCTCTAAAATAGCGCCGCCCATTTGGGCTGAAATTTCAGGCGAGGTAAGAGGAAAACGCTTGTCGGCTCGCTTGGCCTCAACCTTGAAGGTTTTAACGCCCACCAGGCGCTGTGCTGCCCAATCGGCACCACGGCTGAGTATATCCTGCATATCCTTATCGCAAACGGCTGCGCGGGAGTATGCGGCAACGCCAAAAACGCGGCTTACGCGGTCCAGGGCCTGCTCAAAATCAAAATCCTCATCCACGGGCTCAATAAAAACGGTGGATTGGGCCTTGCGGATATCTACCTTGCCCAAGGGCCTAAGACGGCGGCGGATATTGCGTATCATAGCATCCTCAAAGGTGGAACGGTTAAGCCCTTTAAGTGCTATTTCTCCGTTTTTTATTAAAATAATCTCTTTCAAAGTTTTACCTTCTTCTTACAAGTTTTCGTGTGCCCTCGGCAATAGCATCAACAAGAGCATCTATATCTTCTTTTTGTGTAAAGTGTGACATACTGATTCTTATGGCGCTGTCGGCCAACTGTCTGTCTACCCCTTGGGCGGCCAGCACGTGACTGCTTTCGCCCTTGGCACAGGCAGAGCCGCTTGACACGTATATATCGCGCATTTCAAGCCAGTGCATCATAACCTCTGACCTAATGCCCTTAACCGATATGTTGATGACGTAGCCAAGCCCATCCTTGGGTGAGTTGAAGGTTACACCCTCCAGCTCGCTTAGACGGGCAAGCCCGTCGTCACGCAGGGCAGATATGCGGGCCAGCTCTTTTTTTAGGTCGGGCATGGCAGATATTGCCGCGCCGAATCCCTCTATAAGCAGGGTGGGCTCGGTGCCCGAGCGCAGCCCCTTCTCTTGCCCGCCGCCGTATATAAACGGCAAAATGCGGCATCCGCTTTTAACGTAGATAGCGCCTACGCCCTTTGGACCGTGCACCTTGTGGGCGCTGACCGAAACTATATCGGGGCCAAGGGTGCGCAGATTGAGGGGCAGCTTGCCCATCGCCTGAACGCAATCGCTATGAAAAACTGCACCGCAGCCCGACGCCTTAATGGCGGCCGCTATTTCGGAGATGGGCATTATTGCGCCCGTTTCGTTATTTACGTGCATTACGCTGACCAGCACCGTTTGATCGGTCAACGCCTCGGCCACCTGAGCGGCCGATACAACCCCTTGACCGTTGGGCTTGAGGTAGGTAACCTTAAAACCCTCTGACTCAAGGCGCTTAAGGGGATTAAGCACCGAGTGATGCTCCACAGCGGTGGTAATTATGTGGTTGCCCCTGCGCTTCATAGCGCCCGCCACGCCAAAAATGGCTGTGTTGTTTGCCTCGCTGCCGCCGGAGGTGAAATAAACCTCTTTCGCCTCGCAGCCCAAAAAGGCGGCAACCCTTTGACGGGTGGTGTCAAGAGCGGCCAATGCCTCGGCACCCAGGGCGTGCAAGGACGATGGATTGCCAAATCGCTGGGCAGCCGATGCTATGGCAGCGACCGCCTCCTTACACAGGGGGGTCGTTGCGCTGTTATCAAGATAATGCATAAAAGCGCATACCTCCGCATAATAAATAGTTATACAGATATATTATAATACATAACGCGCGTTTTCTCAACACATAATTTTTTAATTTTTCAATTTTTTTGGCAGAAAAATTTGGTTGGTCTTTGCTGCAAACTCGGTTGACAGATAAAAATAAAAGGATGCGACGATCGTCACATCCTTTTTGTTATATTTTTATTGGGCTTGCTGCTGAATTTCAAGGGTTTTGCGGGTGGAATAAATAACCTCGTTCACGCTTAAAATTACGTCCTTTTTGCCCTTTACCAAATTGATAAAATCGGTTAGGTAATCGGTGGTTTCCACATTCTCATCCAACAGTTGAGGGGTTTTGTCGCCTGCCAAGAAATAATAGGATTTTTCTTCATTAAAGGCCAAACTGATGGTGCCCTTTGTGCCCCACACGAAAAACTGCCAATAGTAAGGCAGGGCAAACTCGACTCCGTCGGGCACGGCATAGGATACGTCGGCAAGCACACCGCCCTTATTCTCGGTTTCAAGCATAAACTGTGCGCTATCTTTAAATTCGGGCTCGTTTTGGGCAAATTTGTTCCACTCGCGAGCCGAACAAACACGGCTGATTTTAAGCCCAAGTGCGTAGGTCAGAATATCGATGCCGTGAATGGCAATGTCGTTGATAAGTCCGCCATATTTATCCTTTTCAAAATACCAATCGGGGCGGCGTCCGTACATAAGGGGGTGCTGACCCCCAAAATATACGTTATTGATTTCACCCAGGGCGCCACTTTCAACCAGCTTTTTAAGGGCGTTAATCTTCTTTTCATAGCGCATGGTGAACATACAGCTGACCGCCTTGCCCGTCTGCTTTGACAGGGTTTCGATTTGATCAAGCTGCTCATGGCTTGTGCAAAGGGGCTTGTCAACAATCACGTGCTTGCCTGCTTGCAAGGCCTTGATGGCCATGGGGCCGCGGTGAGCAAAGCAGCCGCCTAAGGCCACTGCCTCCACGTTTTGGTCGGCAAGCAGCTCGTCATAGGTGGCGTAGTTACATTCTATCCCTGCAGCTGCGGCTGATTGACGGGCGGCGACATCATCCTCAAACGCACCCAAAATTTCGAAATCCTTATGATTTTTGACCATATCGTACAGCATATAGATATGGCCGTGTCTTAGTCCTGCAAACGCAACCTTCATAATTCTTCTCCTTAATTGCAAAGCTTGCCCTTTACAATTACCTTTTTCACGTTTATATCGTCGTCAAAAATTACAATATCGGCATCGTAGCCCTTGGCCAGTCTGCCTTTAGAGTCAAGCCCCATCACCTTGGCAGGATTTAGGGTTATCATCTTGACGGCATCACAAATGCCAAGCCCAACATCCTTTACGCAAAAGCGTACAAGGCAATCGGTGGTGGCTATGCTGCCTGCAAAGGCACTCTCGTCCATAAGATAGGCAACGCCGTTTTTGATTTTACAGGGCACTCCGCCCAAATCGGCAAATTCTGTTTCGGCACCGCAGCACTTCATCGAGTCGGTGACGAGGCAGATTTTATCGCAGCCCTTGATTTTTACAAGCAGCTTAAAAAGAGTGGTGGGCACGTGGTGTCCGTCGGCAATGGCCTCTACGTACATATCGTCAAGCAGGTATCCGCTTTCGATAACTCCAAGGCGGCGATACCCCTTATCACGGGTGATGGTGGACATACAGGAATAAAAGTGGGTTATAAGGCGGCATCCCCTGTCATAGACGGTCATAACATCGTCGTAGGTGGCGTCGCTGTGGCCGATGGAAATAGCCACTCCCTTTTCCCGCAAGGTGTCGGCAAAGGCGGCTGAGCCCTCCCTCTCGGGGGCAAAGCTCCAGCGCTTGACGAGGGTACCGAACTTGTCTAAAATGCGCAGATAATCCTCCTTAACGGGAGGGGTGATAAAGTCGGGGTTTTGGGCACCGCACTGATTAACGGAGAAATAGGGGCCCTCTAAATGAACGCCCTCGATATTGGGCAGCACCCCCTTTTCAGACAGGGCGGCCTTTATGTTGCCAAGACCCTTTTCAATCTCGGCGGCAGAAGCTGAAAGGGTGGTGGGGTAGATGGTTGTGGTACCGTGCATACAATGATGATTGACCGCCTTAACAATCTCGTCGGGGCTGCCGCTTGCAAAATCGCAATCCTTGGCGCCGTGGGTGTGAAGGTCGATAAAGCCCGCAGAAATATAGTTGCCGCAAGCGTCTATCGACTCATCGCAAGGCAAATCGTCGGCAGTTATCCCGGCAATTTTTCCATCCTCAATATAAAGACGTTGGCCTGTTAAAATTTCGGTTTCGGTAACAATTTTACCGTTAAAAATTTTTGTTATCAAAGCAACTCTCTCCCGCTGTCGCTGTCGCAGAACATTACAACGCTGTTGTGTTTTCTCATAATTGTGGCAGGCACCGCTTCACTAATTTCGCCCTTTACCGTTTTGCCAACTGCCCAAGCTTTTGTGGGGGCAGGCACTGTGCATACCAAATGCTTGGCAGATACCAAGGTGGGGATAGTAAGAGTCAAGGCGTACTTGGGCACGTCGTTAAGCGCCTTAAAGCAGCCGTCGTTTACCTGCTGCTGACGGCACACCTCGTCAAGCTCTACCGCTTTGACGGTAGCAGCGTCGTTAAAATCGGCCACGTGGGGATCGTTAAAGGCGATGTGTCCGTTTTCGCCGATGCCAAGCAGCACAACGTCCACGGGATTGGCCTTTAACAGTGCGGTGTAGCGCTCGCACTCGGCATCCACATCCTTTGCCTCGCAGTTGATGTAGTTGACGCTCTTGAAGGGGAGCTTGCCGAAAATGGCGGCCTTAAGGAAGTTGCCGAAGCCTTGGGGTGCGTCGGCAGAAAGACCGATATATTCATCCATATGGAAGGCGTTGACCTTGCTCCAATCAATGCCGTCGGCGGCAATAAGAGCTGCCAGCATCTCGTTTTGTGAGGGGGCGGCAGCAAAGATTACGTTTGCCTCGCCCTTTTCGTCCAAAATCTCTTTGATTCTTTGGGCGGCAAGTGCGCCTGCAGCAACGCCCATCTGTGCACGGGTATCGTAAATTTCGACCTTAAGCAAATCTTTGGTGATGGTTTTCATATAGATTCATCCTTTTTAGAATTATTTATAAATTTTATATTAGGATTGTTGGCAAAGGCAAGCTCTACCCCATCGGGAGCGGAAATTGAATAGACAACCATACCGCCCTCTCGCTTAAAGTCGGCCTTTATCCAACCGTCCGGGATGGGCACCTCTATCTCGGCAAAATCGAGACCTGCGTCTATAATGGGGTCAACGGTGAAGGACTTCATACCGGGGTTGGGCTTAAGCCCCATGATTTTGTGGGTGTAGAAAAGCACGGGGAAGGCGCCCCATGGCTGACAAAGACTGGTGTTCCACTTTTGCTCTTTGCCCCAGGCCTCGAAAAGGGTGGTCGCGCCCTCGCTAATCATAGTGTGCCAGGAGTTTTCATCCTTGCAGGTGAGCAGGTCAAAGACAAAGTCATACTCGCCCACGCTGTAAAGACCAAGCACCACCCAATAGGCAAAACCAAGACTGCAGCTGAAGCGCTTTTGCTTCATAAACTCGATGATGGGCCCATAGCCCTTGGGTGGCTCCAAGCCGAAGCAGAGCTGCAGGGTGTTGGCGTGAAGTGAGCAATGGTCGGACTCGGGGGTGTCCCTGAAAAGACCGCGCTCGTAATCGTAGGTTTTTTCTATGATGGAGCTGCCCATTTTGGTATAAATCCCGTCAAGCTCGGCCGCGCGGCACTCGTCCCCTACTATGCGGTAAAGCTTGGCAAGGGTTTTGAGGAAGCCGTAAAAGAACATATTGACCGAGGTGCATATGCCTTTGTGACCGAACTCGTCAAAATCGTAGTCGTCGCGGTGGTTTTTGGGCCAATC
>JAZQSG010000130.1:0-3562 GCA_045630025.1 Acutalibacteraceae bacterium | reverse complement strand
CGGTCATAATCGTCATAGTCCATCATCTCAAAGGCAGATACGACTGATAAGTCAGCGCTGATTTCAAAGGTGTCTTCAGAAATTTCACGGAACTTATCTTCAATTTTGTCGTTCTCGTCCCAAATTTCACCAACAAGCTCTTCAAGTATATCTTCCATAGTGATTATACCTGCCGAGCCGCCATACTCATCAACAACAACGGCCATATGTGCCTTGCTGCTTTGCAGTTTTCGCAAAAGGTCTTGCACCTTCATAAAGCCCGTTACAAAAACCGGCTTTTTCATAATGCTTTCAACCTTAACCTTGTGGCGGTAAACCTTTGTGAAAAAGTCTTTATAATGAATGGTGCCAACAATATTATCCAGGGTTTCTTCGTAAACGGGCAAGCGTGAAAAGCCCGATTCGTTAAAGACCTGAGCAATGGCCTCTTTAGTGCTGCCCCGCTCAACCGCAATAATATCTACACGGGGAGTGGCAATGCCGCCTGCATCTATTTCGCCAAATTCAACGGCACTGCGTATAAGCTCGCTTTCCTGCTCGTCAATGCTGCCGTCTTGCTCGGCTTCTTCAACAAAGTTTATTATTTCATCTTCGGTTATAACGTCTTTTTCGCCGTCGGAATGAACGAACAGACGAACCATAAGCTTTTTACAAAGCACCAAAAAAATTACAAACGGAGTGAAAATCCACACTGAAAGCTGAATAAAGGGTGCCGAAAACAATGCAAATTTTTCGGGGCTTTCTTTGGCTATTCCTTTGGGGCAAACCTCACCAAATATAAGCACAAGCACCGTCATAACAACGGTTGAAAGTGTAACGCCTATATCTTCTGAAAAGTGTTTTACAAAAAAGACGGTGGCCAATGAGGTTGATAAAATATTAACTATATTGTTGCCGACAAGTATTGCTGATATAAGACGGTCAAAATCGTTTGAAAGCTTAATAACCAATTTTGCTTTTTTGTTGCCGTCGTCAGCCATCGCCTTCACTCTTAAATGATTTAAGGATGAAAAAGCCATTTCGGTAGCAGAGTAATATGCACTTAATAATATTAATACTGCCAGAGAAATTAATATAATAATGTCGGATGTGTCAATGTCCAAAGACATATACCCCCTTATAACTTTATACATAGTGTATTATAGCAGAATTAAGTGTTTTTTGCAATAGCAAATAGAAAAAACTCCCCGAAGGGAGTTTTTAATCATCCGTTAATCATTTCTATAAGCTGTTGCTCGGTTATAACCGCAACACCCAATTGTTGGGCTTTAACAAGCTTACTGCCTGCCTCTTCACCCGCAACAACGTAATCGGTCTTTTTAGATACCGATGATGAAACCTTGCCCCCTGCCCCTTCAATAAGGGCGGTTGCCTCACTTCTTCCCATAGTGGGCAAAGTGCCGGTTAAAACAAAGGTACGGCCGCTAAGCTTACCCTCTGAATTGCCTTTTCTGCGGCTGCGCATATTTAATCCGCTGTCTGCAAGGCGGCTTATAAGCAATCGGCTGTCCGGCTGAGCAAAGTAATCAATTATGCTATCTGCCATAGTATCACCAATGCCCTCAACGGCAACAAGCTCTTCTTTACTTGCATTCATAATTTGCTCAAGAGAATCAAAATTCTCTTCAAGCAAACGGGCCGCTTTAGCACCGATAAGGCGGATGCCCAAACCGAATATTAAGCGCCACAAATCGTTGTCTTTCGACTTGTTGATTGCGGTAATAAGATTTTGTGCCGAACGCTCGCCCGAACGGTCAAGGGCAGAAACGTCTTGAGGTGTAATGGTGTAAATATCTGCTGCAGTTGACAACACGCCTGCTGCTGAAAGCTGCTCAACAAGCGCCTCGCCCAAGCCCTCAATATCCATAGCATCGCGAGATGCAAAATGAATTAAGCTGCGAATTTTAAGCGCGGGACAAAGTGAATTTACACATCTAAGCACCGCCTCATCCTCTTGCCTTACAAGGGGTGCACCGCATGAGGGGCACTGCATAGGCAATTGGAAGGGCTGCTGTGAGTTTTTAACCTGAACCGAAACAACCTCGGGAATGATTTCACCGGCTTTTCTTACAACCACAACGTCGCCAATATTTACGCCAAGCTGATTGATAACGTCTTGATTATGCAAGGTTGCACGGGATACGGTGGTGCCTGCCAGCTGAACCGGTTCAAATATTGCGGTTGGTGTAACTGCACCGGTACGGCCAACGGTTATTTCAATATCTAACAGCTTGGTGGCCTTTTCTTCGGGCGGGTATTTATATGCAACCGCCCACTTGGGATATTTTGCCGTACTGCCCATTTCAGTGCGCAAGGGCAAGCTATCCACCTTAATAACGGCACCGTCAATATCAAAATCCAACTGACCTCTTAATTGACCGATGCGGCGCACCTCAGCTATTGCCTCGTCAATATTTGCACAACGCTTATAAAAAGGCAACGTATTAAGCCCAATGCTTTTAAGGTAATCGAGAGAGGTTATGTGAGAGTCGACGTTTAATCCCTCGGCCTGCTGAACGTTGAAAAGGAATATATCCAGCCCTCTCTCGGCAGCAATTCGGGGATTTTTTTGGCGCAACGAACCGGCTGCGGCATTGCGGGGGTTTTTGGGCAGCTTACCGCCCTCGGCAAGCTGTTGCTCAACCAGTCGGTCAAAAGACTTGCGAGGCATATACACCTCACCCCTCACCTCTAAATAAGGCAGGTCGGTTGCAATGCTTTTGGGAACGTTGCGTATAGTCATAAGATTGGCCGACACATCTTCGCCCGTGTTGCCGTCGCCACGCGTTGAGCCGCGAATAAAGCTGCCGTCACGGTATTCAAGAGAAACTGAAAGGCCGTCGATTTTGGGCTCTACGGAATATGCAACCTCGCCCACTGCCTCGCGCACTCTGGCATCAAAGGCAATAAGTTCCTCTTCGCTGAATACATCCTGCAAGCTTTCCATACGAACGGTATGCTCAACCGACTGAAAGGTGTTAAGGGCAATGCCGCCAACCTTTTGTGTAGGTGAATCGGAAGTAACTATTTCGGGATTTTCATACTCATAATGCTTTATTTCAAGCATAAGCATATCGTATTCATAGTCGGTGACGGCGGGGTCATCATCTTCGTAATAGCGTTTATTATAGTATAATGCAAGCTCACACAGCTCTTTATATCGCGCTTTATCGGATGCCTTCATAAATAATACTCCTGAAAATTAGTTTTGTTTGCGAACAATTTTATACTCGTCATACAATCTGAAATAGGGGCAATTTTGAGTTGAATGGGTTAAAAAATTGGTCATTTCATCTTCATCCAACTGCATAGCGCATTCGTAACAGTCGGCTTCGTAATTATAATCATAGTTTGCGCACAATTCGCAGTTATCACTCAAGATTATCACCTCTTTATAATTATAACAGCGCCCCCTGTTTTTTTCAAGAACAAAGGGCAAGCTTATTCCATTTTTTAATAAAAAAATTATCAAAAACCACTTGACAAAACAAAATAAAAGGATATAATAATCAAGTCGGTAAGTTTTATCGACAAATATAGCGGTATTGTGTAACGGTAGCAC
>JAZQSG010000129.1:0-18137 GCA_045630025.1 Acutalibacteraceae bacterium | reverse complement strand
TTCTTTTGCAAACCATACCGATTTAACGCAAAATTCTTTGCCTTTAAGATAGTTTAGCAGGCCTGCATCACTTTTGAACGAAAAGCGCAAACGGTAAGAGCACAGCGCCTGATGCACGAATCCCTTTTTGCGATCCTCTTTGTTGATGCCGTATTTGCCGTCGCCCAAAAGGGGATGACCGACAGATGCCAAATGTGCTCTTATTTGATGGGTGCGACCCGTAAGCAGTTCAATTTCAAGCAAAGACAACTGGCCGTTATAATCAAGCACGGTGTATTTTGTGCGTATAGAGCGGTTAAATTCGGTCTTTTTAGAAGAGATATAAACCTGGTTTTTCTCTTCGTTTTTTTCAAGATAGCCCTCTAACAGCTCTGATTGCCGCCTCATTTTGCCGTGAACGACGCAAAGATAAAACTTATCTATTTCTCTTGCTTTGATTTTTTCGTTCAATATACGCAAAGCTTCGGCGTTTTTTGCGGCTATTACTATGCCGCAGGTGTTGCGGTCAATGCGGTTGGCTAAAGCGGGCTTAAAGGAATTTTCATTTTGAGGGTCATATTCATTTTTGTTAAACAAATAATGCTGCACACGCCAAATCAAGGTGTCTTTATACTCACCGCTGTCGGGATGAACAGCCAATCCCTCGGGCTTGTTTAGCAAAATTATGTTTTCATCCTCATACACAACGTCAACCTTGTCGGGTGCTGATGAAAACTCATATCTTGCCTTTGCGGGCACAAGCAGGTCGTCGTTTAAATATATATCCAAAACGTCGCCCTCGCACAGCTTATAAGCAATATCGCCGCGACCGCGATTGATTTTTATTTTTTTGGTTCTAATGGCCTTATACATAAGAGACTTTGGTAAATTGCCAAAAGCTTTGGTTAAAAATTTATCCAAACGCTGGCCTGCGTCGTTTGCATTGATAATTATTTGTCTCAAATCAAATCTCCTTAAAAAAAGACTTTAAAATATCAAAGATATGGTATATAATAACATAAGTATCCCTCAATTTCAAGGAGTATGTCCATGTCAGTTAAGATTACAAGTCCTCACCAGGGCCACAGAAAAAGACTAAAAGCCCGTTTTCTCAAATCAGGCCTTAAGGATTTTGAAGACCATAACGTGTTAGAGTTGTTGCTCTTTTACGCATTGCCCTATAAAGATACTAACGAGCTTGCCCACCGCCTTATATCACGCTTTGGTACGGTTGAACGTGTTTTCGATGCAGATATTGAAGATTTGTGCGAGGTAGAGGGCGTTGGCGAAAATGTAGCAACCCTTATCAAGCTGGTTCCTGCAATATCCAATTATTATCTTCAGTTTAAGCACAGAAAACGCGAAAAGCTGGATAACGTTCGAGATATTGCTGACTTTTTGCAAGAAAGATACGCGCTTGACGATAAAGAGATATTTTCAATCCTTTGCCTCGATAATCAAGGCGGTTTCATTGCTTTTGAAAAGATGGAGGCAGGCACGGCCAATATGACCGAGGTAAGCATTGTCAAGGCCATACAGCTGGTTTTAAAAAACAACGCTTCTTGCATTGTTATTGCCCACAACCACCCGGGTGGCGTGCTAATTCCGTCTATTGAAGATATAGCTACAACTCGCCGCCTGTGCGAGGCCATTTCCGCTATCGGCGCCAGGGTAATGGACCATATTATCGTATCTAAAGACGGTTACTTATCTATGATTAACGAAAAGCATTATAAACCAATGTTTAAATAAAAAAATAACCGCGGCAGCAATTAAGCTGCCGCGGTTTTAGTTTAGTGTTTAATTTGGTTGTAAGAGCTGCGAAGCACCTCGCAGGATTGATGCAGCTTGTCCAACTCTTCATCGGTAAGCATCAGCTCAAGCACATTTTTAACGCCGTCTCTGCCTATAATGCAGGGCACACCGGCGCAAACGTCGTGCTCGCCATATTCACCCATCAGCGGAGCAGATAGGGTAAGAATGCTGCGCTCGTCAGAAAAAATGGCTGCAGTAATTCTGGTCAAGGCCATCGCAATACCGTAATAGGTGGCCTTTTTGGCGTTAATAATGGTGTAAGCTGCTTCTTTAACCGACTCGGCAATGTTCTGCAAATCGTTTGAGCAGCAGTCGCCGTCTCTGCGACACATTTCGGTTACGGGCAGGGTAGAAATCATTGCCTGAGACCAGGGTACAAACTCGCTGTCACCGTGCTCGCCAATAACAAAGGCGTGAACGTTTTTGGGGTCAACGTTAAAATGCTCGCCAATGCTATATCTAAGTCGGGCTGTATCCAACGTTGTGCCGCTGCCGAAAACTCTTCCGCGGGGAAAATTAGAAACCTTTGCGGCAACCATTGTCATAACGTCAACGGGGTTAGAAGCCACCAGCATCAGTCCGTTAAAGCCCGCGCCTATAAGGTTGTTAACAATAGCGGTAATTATTTTGGCGTTTTTCTCAAGCAAATCCAAACGGGTTTCGCCCGGTGCCTGAGGGGCCCCCGCCGTAATAACCGCCAGGTCGGCATCGCCACAATCGGCATAGCTGCCCGACCAAATGCGCATACGGGTTTGAGCAAAGGGGATGCCGTGGCTTAAATCCATAGCTTCGCCTTCGGCTCTTTCTGCATTAAGGTCAACCAACACGATTTCATCGCATATGTTTCGGTTAAGCATGGCAAAGGCATAGCTCATACCTACCATTCCCGTGCCGATTAGCGCGACCTTTCTTTTATCGTCTCTCATAGTTAAAAAATCACCTAGAATTTAATTGTGCCAACGGAGTAAACGCCGTCTTGTTTCATCAGATTGCTGTTAAGAGCAAAGTAAACGGGCTGTGAACCCTTCTTCATTGAAAGCTTAATGGTGTATTCACCACTTGCCAAATCTGCTTTAGATATGGTGTGCTTTGAGGTGTAGGTGCTGCCGGGAACAATCAAGGTGTTGTCAAAGTTAGTTTGGGCAAAAACCTTGTCGCTATTCTTGCTGTCGGTCAAAATAATGTTAAAATTATATTTGTTGTATGCCTTTGAAGCACCGCGATTTTCCCAGTTGATGGAAACAACAAGGTTGTCTTTAGTGTCTTCAACAACAATATTGTTAATAAAGTACCAATAACCAAGCTTATTACCAAGCTCTTTTGCCAATTCGGGGTTATCGCTCATAAATTCAGCGGGATAACCGTGGAAGCCGGCATAGGTGGCGTTGGTTTGATCTATCGCGGCTTTCATAAATCTGCCGTTTTGCCAGTTGCCGCTTTTATTATTCCAGTTGTAATGCTCGTTTTCAAGAATAGTGGGCATCTTGTTCTTAACTGCATCAAAAAGCTCGGGTGAGCGAAGCTTTTCGCCATAGGTCTTAACGAACCATTCAACACCGATTGAGTCGTCGCGGAAGGTCCAGCCGTTATCAATAACGTATTGCTTAATTTCAGCTTTACCTTCATTAGTGCTGCGGCTACCTATAAAGTCGTCGCTGATAACAATCATAGTGTTTTTGTAATACTTCTTGTAAATGTCAAAGTGGGCCTTAATGGTAGACCAGCTCCAGGTTTTTTTTGAGCTGGATGCAGTGTGGCCTTCACCCCAATCACCATAGCTGCCCACGTCAACGTATATTACGTCCTCGCGGCTGTCGTATCTTGCAGCAAATGCCTTGTGGAAGTTATCAAGCTTTTGCAAAAAGATGGGGTCGCCGTAATCGGGCTCCCATGAATTATCAAGCATTTCGCCCTTTGCGCCTGCATCCTTTACCCATTTGGGAGTAGCATACTTGTTGTTTGCATCGGTTTCCTTACAGGTGATTCTGAAGGATACTTTAACGCCTTCGGCAGTCCACTCGTCAATTACGTCGTCAATCAGCTTCCAGTTAAACTGACCCTCCTTGGGCTCAAGATAGCCCCAGGCAAGACGCAAATAAATGTGGTCAAGGCAAGGAATCATTTTAACGGCATCCTTTGCCTTCATTCCAACACCGTATTTGGTAATGTTGTTGTCAAAATAGTGAATATACCAACCCTTATCGGGGTTGCGAAGGGGGGTAGCACTATCTGCAGCAGAGGTAAGGCTAAAGGTGTATTTGCCGTTGGTATAGGATGCCTCGATAGATACGGGGGGCACGCTTGAGCTGCCGCTGTCATAAATATCAGAGAACACGTATGAGTTTGTTTGTGAGTTTGAGCCCGACAACACGTCGGAATCTGAGGTGCAAGCTGTTAAAAACATGCACATAACCAAAAATAAGCATATAAGTTTTTTCATAACAAACCTCCTGAAGTTGGATTAAGAGCGTATTTCTGCGCCTAATTTTTCAAGCTCTGCAATTGCTTTGGAAACGGCTTTTGTGCATTGCTTTTCGCTCAAGGTGCCGGTTTCAGAGCGCAGGGTAAATGAGTAGGCGACGCTCTTTTTGCCCTCGGGTATTTGGCTGCCTCTGTAAACGTCAAACAGCTCAATGCTTTCCAAAATGTCGCCAACACCTGCTTCAATGGCCTTTTTAATTGCGGCAACGGGCAACGCCTCGTCACAAAGCATAGAAAGGTCGCGGGTAACTGCAGGGAACTTGGGCAACTGATGATACATTTTTTCTTCAGCAACCGATTTATACATAGCTTCAACGTTAAGCTTTGCAACGTAAACCTTGTCGTCAATGCTGTAATTGTCGGCAACTGTGGGGTGAATTTCGCCCAAAATACCGATTTCGGTTTGGCCTGCAAAAAGCTTTGCGGTGCGACCGGGGTGGTAAGAGGGCTCGTCGTTCACTGCGGTAAAATCAACTTCGGGCAGGTTAAGCGCTTTAAACAGCATCTCCAATGCGCCCTTAACCTCAAAGAAATCGATGTTGTTGCCGTAAGCACCAAGAATCAAAACCTTTTGCTCGTCAGGCAGCTTATCAATGCCTTTGTTGATGTATTCGGTGGCAACCTCAAACAGGCGTGCTGATTGGTTGCGACGGTTAAAGTTAAGAGACAAGGTCTCCATCATAGAGGGCAAAGCTGTTGTGCGCATTACCGAGGTATCTTCACCAAGGGGGTTGGTGATGGTTACGGAATCGCGCAGGTAAGAATCTTCGGCGGCACAAATAAGGTCATACTCTTTGGGACTCATAAATGAGTAGGTGTTAATTTGAGAATAACCTGCTGCCAGCATAACGTCGTTTATGGTTCTTACAAACTTTTGCTCGGCGGTTACCTTGCCGTTTGCCTTGCCTTTAATTGCGGTTTCGGGAATGCGGTTATAGCCCCAAATACGTGCAATTTCTTCGGCAACGTCTGCCTTGTGCTCAATATCAATTCTGTAATAAGGTGCGATCACCTGGTTGCCGTTAATCTCAAAGCCCAGGCGGCAAAGGATGGCCTTCATTTCATCCTCGGTAATGTCGGTGCCTAAGAATTGGTTGGTCCATTCTGCGTCAAGGGTGATGGCAACGGGCTTTTCGTCGTAATTCTTTACGTCAATAACACCCTCTACAACCTCACCTGCGCCAAGCATGGTTACAAGCTCGCAGGCACGGTCAAGAGCGGCCTCGCAAAGCTGAGGGGGAAGACCCTTTTCAAATCTTGCTGAAGAGTCGGTGCGCATACCAAAATATTTGGCGGTGGTTCTTACCGAAGCACCGTTAAAGCAGGCCGACTCAAAAATTACGGTTTGGGTGTCGTCAAAAATACCGGAATATTCGCCACCCATAACGCCTGCAACTGCAACGGGTTTTTCAGCGTCGGCAATGCAAAGATTGTTGGCTGTAAGGGCTCTTTCGCCGCCGTCAAGGGTGGTGATGGTTTCGCCTTCGTTGGCGCGTCTTACGCAGATTTCGCCGCCTGCAAGGTGCTTATAATCAAAGGCGTGCATGGGCTGACCGTACTCAAGCATTACGTAGTTGGTAATGTCAACCATATTGTTGATAGGTCTTACACCGCTTGCTCTGAGCCGTTCGCGAAGCCAACGGGGAGAGGGAGCAATTTTAATATTTTTAACAGCTCTTGCCATATAGCGATAGCAAAGGTCGGTAGCTTCAACCTTAACCGATTTAAGATAATCGCTTATATTTCCGCCGCACTCGGTAATAACGGGGGCGTGATCCTTAAAGGGCAGGTCGTAGGTGCTGGCAACCTCTCGTGCAAGACCTCTTACAGAAAGGCAATCGGGGCGGTTAGAGGTAATTTCAAACTCAACTATGTCGTCGTTGATTCCAAGCACCTCTTTGGCGTCCTGACCGAGCTGACACTCTTCCTCAATTACAAAAATACCGTCTTCAATAGCGTAGGGGAAATCGCCCAAAGAAAGACCAAGCTCACCCAAAGAGCAAAGCATACCAAAGCTTTCTTCACCGCGAAGCTTACCCTTTTTAATTTTAATGCCTCCGGGCAAGGTGGAGCCGTCGGTAGCAACGGGCACAATATCACCAACCTTAAGATTGGTGGCACCTGTAACAATTTGAAGCACCTTATCACCAACGTCAACCTGGCAGATAACCAGCTTTTCGGCGTTGGGGTGCTTGTCTATGGAGTTGATTTTACCAATAACTACACCGCTGATTTCGGCACCCTCGGTGGTGTAGCCCTCAACCTTTGAGCCGCTCATAGTAAGTGCTTCGGCAAAATCGCGGGGCTGATATTCTATATCAACAAATTCTTTTAACCACTTAATTGAAAGATCCATTTTTATCCCTCCTTAAAACTGATCCAAGAAGCGCTGGTCGTTTTCATAAAACAAACGCAGGTCGTCAATGTTGAAACGGCGCATAACCAAACGCTCAAGGCCCATACCAAAGGCAAAGCCGCTGTATTCTTCTGGGTCAATTCCGCAGTTGGCAAGCACCTTGGGGTGAACCATACCGCAGCCCAAAATCTCAATCCAACCCTCACCCTTGCACAAACGGCATCCTTTACCGCCGCAGTTAAAGCACATGGTGTCCATCTCGGCAGAGGGCTCTGTAAAGGGGAAGTGGTGGGGACGGAAGCGAACAACGGCGTCTTCACCGTAAAGACGCTTGGCAAAATCTGCAAGCGTACCCTTAAGGTCGCCCATAGTTACACCCTTATCTACCACAAGTCCCTCAATTTGATGAAAAACGGGGGAGTGGGTAGCGTCAACTGCATCAGATCGGAAAACGCGACCGGGAGAGATAACGCGAATGGGGGGCTTTTGCTTTTCCATGGTGCGCACCTGAACGGGAGAGGTTTGGGTGCGCAGCAAAATATTGTCGGTAATATAGAAGGTGTCTTGAGTATCACGGGCAGGGTGATCCTTGGGGATGTTAAGTGCCTCAAAGTTGTAATAATCAAGCTCAACCTCGGGACCTTCGGCAACGTCAAAGCCCATGCCCAAGAATATCTCTTTAATTTCGTCAAGCACCAAATTTAAGGGGTGCTTTTTGCCCATAAGTTTTTTAGAGCCGGGCATGGTAACGTCAATAGTTTCTTTGTTAAGTTTTTCGGTAGCAGCTGCCGATTTAAACTCTGCAGATTTAGCGGCAATTACCGATTCAATCTGTGCTCTTGTTTCGTTGGCAAGCTGACCGATAACGGGTCTTTCTTCGGCCGAAAGACTGCCCATCTGTTTAAGAATGGCGGTCAGTTCACCCTTTTTACCCAAAAATCTGATTCGCAGTGCTTCTAACTCTTGCTGGTCTTTAACCGCTTCAAGAGCTTGTTGTGCCGATAAGGCAACGTTTTTTAACTGTTCTTTCATTTTATCACCTCAAAAAAATTAACGAATATAAAAAAGCCCCTTGCATACGTGATGCAAGGGACGAAATGACAATTCCGCGGTACCACCCTAATTTATGCTGAAAAGAAGCATACACTCCTGCAATCGGTAACGGGATTGCAGCCCGTTGAGACCTACTGTTAATTCAGCCCCACCGCTCCGAAGGGAACTTCGATGTGGTTTCTGACGGTGCCGCTTACAGCTGATGCAAACACCTCTCTGCGACAGAAAAAGCACAACTACTTTTCTTCATCAATGCGTTTAAATAAATTTTAACACAAAACTGCAAAAAGTCAAGTTAATTTTAATAAATTCACCCTATAACAGAGCCCCTTTTGACGCCATTTTTGCAATGTGCTCGGTGGCCTTTAAAATATCTGCCTCTTTTGTAAAAACAGAAGGAGCCAATCTTACGGTGCCCGTATCTATCGTGCCTAATCTTTTGTGGGTAAAGGGGGCGCAGTGCAGCCCTGCTCTTACTGCAATTTCGCGTCGGTTTAATTGGTTGGCAACCTCTACCGAATTTATGCCTTTAACGTTAAAGGAAATAAGCGGCGCCTTGTTATCCCAACGGTTGCAATAAAGGGTTACCCCTTTTGTGTGTGCAAGACGGTTAAAGGCAAGCTTAATCAGCGACAGCTCGTGACGTCTGATGTTTTCAATGCCTTTTTCGTTTACAAAATCAATACCCGCACCAATTCCTGCAATGCCGGGCAAATTAACGGTACCGCTTTCAAATTTTTCTGGCAGCTCGGTGGGCTGGTTAAGGTCTATTGAGTTTGTTCCGGTGCCCCCTTCCATAATTGCAGAGGGAGGAGTGTTGGCTACAATCAGCATGCCCGTGCCCATAGGGGCGTAAAGGCCCTTGTGGGGAGCAACGCATAAATAATCTATGCACATGTCGTTAATATCTATGCTCAGCACACCGGCCGATTGAGCGGCATCCACGGCAAAAAGAATGCCGTGCTGTCTGCAAAATTGCCCAATTTGCTTTATTGGCAGGGTGGTGCCCGTAACGTTTGACGCATGGGTGCAAACAACCATACGCACCCTTTCTTTGACCGACCGTGTAAAGTTTCTGAAGGTAACCTCTTCGTCGTCGGGGTCAACCTCAAAAACGTTAAAATCTATGCCATAGCTTTTTAAGGCGGTCAGCGGTCTTACCACAGCGTTGTGCTCAAATGATGACGTAAGCACTTGGTCGCCCGGCCTTAGCAAGCCCTTTAAAACGTAATTTACTGCGGCTGTGCAGTTGGGTGTAAATATTACCGATTCAGCAGACGGAGCATTAAACATTTCGGCGGCCTTCGTTCGCACGGTGTAAACGGCTTCCGCGGCCGATTGAGACGGGGTGTGCCCGCTTCTTCCCGGGTTTGCAGACAGATTAGCAAGGGCGTTATATACGGCCTTTATAACTCTTTGGGGTTTTGGTGACGTGGTGGCGGCATTGTCTAAATAAATCATAAATACTGTTGGTTCCTTTCCGAAGTGCCAATAACCCTGATACCGTTGCTTTTGAGCATATTCAAAAGAGCGTCAGGGCGTTCATATACGATTATGCTGTAACCGCAGCCGTGCGTGTCTAAATGGCCGGGTGTTTTTTCTATATATGATTTATGGCCGGCGCTTCGAAGCAAATCCCGACCCTTTATTGCTTGGGTTATTGAACTTACCATAATCAAAAACTGACCCACAGGACTTCCTCCGTTTCATAAAAAAATAGCCCCGATACACAGTACATACTATGCATCGGGGCAATTAACTGTTATTTGTTTGCGGTATCAATAAGGCAAATGCCGTGAGCGGCTCTTCCTACGCCGCGGCCGGTGAATCCAAGCCCTTCTTCGGTGGTGGCCTTAACGTTTATCCGGTCGGTATCTATACCCGCCGCCTTGGCAATGTTTTCACGCATTTGCTCAAGATAGGGTGCAAGCTTTGGCTTTTGTGCAACTATAATGCTGTCTATATTGCAAATTTTATATCCCTTTGCGTTCAGCATTTCACAAACGCTTTTAAGCAAAATCAAGCTGTCGGCATTTTTATACTGCGGGTCGCTGTCGGGAAAGTGCTGGCCTATATCACCTAATGCGGCGGCGCCCAGCAAAGCGTCGCAAATGGCGTGCACCAATACGTCGGCGTCTGAGTGTCCGTCGAGCCCTTTTTCATAAGGAATGTCTACACCGCCCAAAATCAGTTTTCTGCCCGATACAAGGCGATGAACGTCATAACCGTTGCCGATTCTCATTTTTCTGCCTCCTTAATAAGCGCTTCAGCGATAATTATATCAATGGGATGGGTGATTTTAATGTTGCTTGGGTCGCCTTCAACAATTTTAACCTTAACGCCAACCGATTCAACCAAAGCGCAGTCGTCAGTAAAATCGCCACCCTTTTCAAGCGCTGCACCATATATCTCGCGCTTAAAAATTTGGGGCGTTTGGGCAGCCCAAAGCTTGCTGCGATCGGGGGTTGAGCTGATGAAGCCGCCCTCATCTGCTACCTTTACGGTGTCGGTAACGGGCAGGGCGCACAAAGCCGCGCCGCATCGTACGGCCTCTTCAAGCACCTTGTCTATCAGCAGGGGGGTGGTGAAGGGTCTTGCACCGTCTGCAATAGCAACCTGTTCAAAATTACAGTCAACGGCATCAAAGGCGTTTTTAACCGATTGAGCCCTGGTAGCACCACCTTCAACAATGGCTTTAAGCTTAACAATGCCGTAGCGGTCGCAAATGCTTTGAATGTCTGCCATATCCTCTTTGCGGCAGGCAATGTAAATACCGCCAATGGATGAGCAGCCCTCGTAAGCCATCAAGGTGCGGGCAATAACGGGTATGCCCAAAATAGGGTGCAACAGCTTGTTTATACCTTTCATTCTTTGTGAAGAGCCGCCTGCAACAATAATTGCCGCAGCAGTTGCGGTGGCGTCTGATAATTCAAAATATGACAAAGTTTCCGTCTTCAAAATCATCACCTGCATAAATTATACCTTACGCAGGGGTGTTAATCAATAAATATTTCAAAAAATGCTAAAAATATCACCAATTTGCTATTGAATTTAATAGGGATAATTGTTAAAATATATATGTATAACTATAACTACGCTCGGAGGTGAGAGAATGGGCAACTTTATTGATTGGGTTGTAAACGAATACTACCGTTTTATCGGTGTAATGAGTTCCTTTGAAATAACCGACCTTATTGACATTTTGGTTGTTGCCTTTTTGCTCTACAAACTTATACAGCTGGTGCGTCAAACCCGCGCAAAGCAGTTGGTTGGCGGTATTATAGCGTTGGTTATCGCCTGGCTGTTGGCAGAGTTTTTTGATATGACCACTCTGTCGGTTTTGCTTAAGACCATCATCAATTCAGGTTTTATTGCGCTGGTTGTTATTTTCCAACCCGAAATACGCAACGTGCTCGAGCAGGTTAGCATTACAAGCTTTTCAAGGTTTAACCGCAAAATACACTCTCAATACGAAGATCTTGATATCTGTATAGACAATGTTTGCCGTGCTTGCGGCGAAATGTCAAAAAACAAAACGGGCGCTTTAATAGTTTTCGAGCGTGAGACAAAGCTGGGCGATATTATTAAAACAGGCACGGTTATTGATGCTCAGGCAAATTCCGAGGTTATATGCAACGTCTTTTACCCCAAAGCTCCTCTTCACGACGGTGCAATGATAATTCGCGACTCCCGCGTATATGCAGCCGGTTGCATTTTGCCCATCACCCCCAATACCAATTTAAGCAAAGAGCTTGGCACACGCCATCGCGCCTCTTTGGGTATGAGCGAAAATTCCGATGCTATCGTTGTTGTCGTGTCGGAAGAAACGGGCGTTATTTCGGTTGCACGCGGCGGTACTCTTAAGCGTGATTTTACTGCAGCCGAGTTGCTTGAATATCTTAAAAACATTTTAATTGTTGAAGAAGAAAAGCCCTCCGGCAAGCTTGAAAGCATCAAAAACGTACTGAAAAAAGGGGGTAAAAAACGCGATGAATAAGGTATCCTCATTTTTTGGCCGTCTTTTCAGTAACAGAAAGTTTTTGCTTATACTTTCATTGGTTTTGTCCTTCCTTATCTGGTACGGATTTAAGCAATATTACAGCCCCGTTACCACACGCAATATAAAGAACGTTCCCGTCTCTTTCATCAGCAACACCACTATTGTGTCAAACGATTTGCAGATTATCAGCCACAACGTTGATAATGTAGAAATTGTTGTTGCAGGTAAAACGGCCAACGTTATGAAGCTGTCTGCAGCAGATTTTACCGTTACACCTTCACTTTCGGGCATCAATAAAGCAGGCGAATATACCGTAGCGCTTAATTATACCCGTTCGTCTATTCTTTCGGATTTTGAGGTTGTTTCAATCTCGCCCAAAACGGTAAAGATATTTGTTGATAGCGTTTCAACCCGAACCTTCGATAAAATTACCCCCGAGGCCAATGGCATAACTGCACCGGCAACGGGTGGCTTGATTAAAGAAACACCGCGAATCACCGATTCGGCATACGGCACCCTTACCGTAAGCGGAGCACAGACCAAGGTTGACAAAATTGAAACCGTAGTGCTCAGAACAACCGAAAACAAAGAAATTAAGCAAACCACACAGTTTGAAGCATCGGTTGTTTTGTTAGACTCAAAGGGTAAAGCGATTTCTCAGGAGGGGCTTGACCTTAGCTTTGATAAGGCCGACATCACGGTTCCCATTTCTAAAACAAAAGAGGTAAGCGTTAATGCAATATTCACCAACGCGCCCAACAAGCTTTTCTGTGATTATTCTTTTGACGTTTCAACCGTTACCTTAATCGGCGACCCTGCAACCTTAGACGCAATGTCAAAGGTGGATTTGATGCCTATTGATTACTCTCAGGTCACCAAAACCAACAACGTTTTTGAATGCAAGTTTAACCTTCCTGCAGGTGTCCGTGTTCATGAAGGCCCCGAAACGGTTAAGGTTACCCTTGATACCGCTTCTGTAAGAAGCAAAACCATTAAGGTAAGCAATCTACAGGTAACCAACGTTAACTCGTCTCTTGGCAAGGTTGTGCTCAACAACTCGGTCAGCGTGGTTATTTACGGTAACAAAACGGATATTTCAAAGGTTACCGCATCTAACGTAACCATCGTCGTTAACCTGGGCGAATATTCAAAACCGGGCAAATATACCGTGCCTGCCACCATTAAGCTTGACGGCACCTATGATTCGTTGTGGGCATCCACCTTTGAAAAGGAATACACGGCCTATATAACCATTAATTAAACTTATAAAATATAACCTTTTGCCTAGCGCAAAAGGTTATATTTAAATAGTGTCATAATTATCACGCCCTCATAATATGTAACGGGGTGATGATGTGGCCTTAATAGTGCTTTTTGTAATTGTTGTGCTTGTGCTTTACGCCGTGGTGTGCCTGATTGCAGGTGCGGTTTGCGGCTGCAATGCATATAAAAACGACGTGGTATATTATTCGGTTTCGGGTCAATCGGCCTACACACGTTTAACCCAATATTTGGCCCGCTATCCCGAGGTTGCCGAAAGGTTAGTGTGCATCAACAATCTTGAAGATGAAAATCTGTCGGCAATGTTAAAAGAAGATGCCGAAAAGTACGGTTTTTCTATCATCGGTCAGTAAAAACGGAGGATTCTATGTCTCAAACAGAGAGATTAAGCGGCATAATTGAAAAAATCTCTTTTACCAATCCTGCAAACGGATTTACGGTTGCTCAGTTAGACGACGGTCAGCAGCTTATTACCGTTGTGGGCAATTTGGCAGGCGCTGGCGTAGGCGAAACCGTAAAGCTTACGGGTATATATACCGACCATTACACCTTTGGCCCGCAGTTTAAGGTTGAAGAGTGTGAGCGCTGCGTACCCGACAATGCGGCCTCAATTTACAAATACCTTGCATCGGGCGGAATTAAGGGCGTTGGCCCTGCAACCGCATTAAGAATTGTTAACCGATTTGGCGATAACACCCTTAATATTATCGAAAAAGAGCCCCAACGGCTTGCTGAAATTAAGGGCATATCTCACAGCAAGGCGCTGGCAATATCGGAAGAATACATAAAAAACTTCGGTATGCGCGACCTTATGATTTATCTTTCTCAGTTTGGCATTACGCCCGATGAAGCGTTGCGCTTGTTTAAGCTGCTCGGTACTGCAGCCGTTGACAAAATTAAGCTAAACCCCTACTACTTTTGCTCTGACGAAATGCGCTTTACCTTTGAACGTGCCGACGAGATTGCCCGCGCAATGGGCTATGGCACAGATTTTGAATATCGCGTTATGTGCGGCATCGAGTACGTTTTGCGCCACAATGTGCAAAACGGTCATACCTGCATTCCGCGCCATAAGGCGTTGCCCGTTGCTACTCAGCTTTTGTCGGTTGACGAGTCGCTGGTTGATGCCTGCTGCAACAAAATGATAACGCAGGGCAGGTTAACCCTCTTTAACGTTGAAGACAAGCCATATCTGTTTTTGCCCTATCAGTACAAGGCGGAAAGCTATATTGCGGGTCGGCTTAAAAGCATTTTGGGCTGTCCGCCGCCCAAGGTTATGGACGTTAAATATCTAATATCCCAAACAGAGAAAGAGCTTGATATCACTTTTGGTGAGCTGCAGGTAAAAGCCATTGAGGCAGCCGTAACAAAGGGTATGCTTATATTAACGGGTGGCCCGGGAACGGGAAAAACAACCACCCTTAACGCTATAATTCATATATTAGAGGGGGCAGGGCTAAAAATTCTTTTGGCAGCTCCAACGGGCCGTGCCGCCAAAAGAATGACCGAGGTAACGGGCTTTGAGGCAAAAACCATACACCGCCTTTTAGAGGTGGAATGGGATGAAAGCCACCGCCCATTCTTTTCTAAAAACGAGCGCAACCCACTCGATTGTCACGTGCTTATCGTTGATGAAATGTCAATGGTTGATTCGGTGCTTTTCGAGAGCTTGCTTCGTGCAGTTCCTTTTGGCTGCCGAATTATCCTGGTGGGTGATAGCGATCAGCTGCCGTCGGTTGGCGCAGGCAACGTGTTGCAGGATATGATTGATTCGGGCATAATTCCAACCGTAGAGCTTACCGAGGTTTTCCGCCAGGCAATGCAAAGCGCCATAGTAACCAACGCGCATATGATTTTAAAGGGCGAAACCCCCGATTTAACCCTGCGCGATTCAGACTTTTTCTTCCTCAAGGGCGAAAACTCACGGTCGGTTGCCGAAACGGTGTGCAAGCTTGTAACCGAGCGTTTGCCCAAGGCCTATAATTACGACCCGTTAGAGGATATTCAAATACTTTGCCCCTCGCGAAAATGGGAGTCGGGCACCTTTGCCATAAATAACGAAATGCAACGCCTTGTTAACCCACCACACAAAAGCAAAAAAGAGATTGTCGTGGGCAAATATACCCTTCGCGAAGGGGACAAGGTTATGCAAATAAAAAACAACTATGACGTTGTTTGGTATAAGGATGACGGCACCGAAGGAACGGGCGTTTTCAACGGCGACGTTGGCTTTTTAAAGGCGATAGATTTTGCTACGGGTATGCTGTCTATACGCTTTGACGATAAAACTGCCAACTTTATGATGGAGTATGTTGACCAGCTTGAGCTTGCCTATGCGGTTACGGTACATAAAAGTCAGGGCAGCGAATACGATTGCGTTGTTATGCCCATCAGCGATATACCCTCGCAGCTAAAATACCGCAATTTGCTTTATACGGGTGTAACGCGTGCAAAAGCTATGCTTGTAATGGTTGGCGATCAGCAGGTGGTTGCCGAGATGACCAAAAACGTTAAACGCACACGCAGATATACCGCGTTAGGTTATTTTTTAGGGGATAATAATGAAGTTTAAAAGCTTTTTAGCTATGCTCAAGGGCGAAATAGAAAATATATTCTTTCCGGCTTTTTGTTGTGGCTGCGGTGCACCAATAGCACCTAACGAAGATATATGCGATAAATGCTTTGCGGAGTTGGAAAAGCTGCGGGTTAAAAAGCCAAGCTTGCGCACGCTGTACGGCAAGCGATACCGAATTCACAGCGTGTATAGTTATGAAGACGATAACTGCGCGTCGGTGATAATCAAGCGGCTTAAATTTGGCAAAATGTTCAGCAGCTCACGTTTTATTGGCAAAAGCATTGCCGATAAAGCCCGTCGGCTAAGGCGTAATTTTGATATAATTACCTACGTGCCTATGTATCGCTTTTCAGAGATGGAGCGCACCTTTAATCAATGCGAATATATATGCAGCTATGTGGCTAACGAGCTTAAAATTAAAGAGCAAGATTGCATAGTTAAGCTACGCGCAACACCCAAGCAGCACAAACTTAGCGGTGTTGACAGGCGCCGCAATCTTAAAAATGCATTTAAAGCCAAAGAGTGTGTAAAGGGTAAAGATATTTTGCTTATAGACGACGTTTCAACAACCGGCACAACCTTAAGCGAGTGCGCCCACGCTTTGTATGAGGGCGGGGCAAACAGCGTTACAATTATCGCCTTTGCCTTTACCAAACGCAAGCGTTGACAATCGGTTGCTTTTTGTATATAATTTAATCATCATAATTAAGGATTGGTATAATGTTTAACGACATCGGTATTGATTTAGGCACCGCCAAAACGGTCATTGTTAAAAACAGAAAAATTGTCTTGTCAGAGCCATCTGTCGTGCTGATGGATAATTATGACGAGGTTCCCGTAAATTTCGGTCATTACGCTCAGCGTGCTATCGGTCGTTCAACCGAGCGATATAGCACTGTTTGCCCTCTTGAACGAGGGGTTATTGTCGATTACGATGCAACCGAATATATGCTGGGCAATTATATGTCGCGCGTGCTTGGCAAAACCATTACCAAGCCCCGTGCTGTTGTGTCTATTCCCAGCGGAATTACGGCTGTTGAGCAACGCTCGGTAATAGATGCCGTTCAGGCCTCTGGCGCTCGCAGCGTTTGCACTATCGAGGCACCCGTGGCTGCCGCATTGGGTATGGGTGTTGATTTTAAGCGTCCCTACGGCACAATTATTGTAGATATTGGCGCAGGCACTACCGACGTTGCCGTTATGTCAATGGGTGGCATTTCTCGCTGTGAAACAGCAAAAATTGCAGGTGCAGATATTGACGCCGCTATCATAAGATATATGAAGCGGGAATATAGTTTGCTTATCGGTCAGCAAACCGCAATGCAAATTAAGCATCAAATAGGTGCCGCCGTGCCCCGTCAGATTGAAATAGCTATGGTTGCCAAGGGACTCAGCGTATCGTCGGGTTTGCCCGCCGCCGTTGAGATAACCGGTAACGAGGTTTACGATGCTATCTATGAGGTGGTTGAGCAAATTTGCAACGCCGTTCAGACGGTTATTAATCAAACACCGCCCGAACTTGTTGGCGATATATCCGAAGGTGGTATCTTCCTTACCGGCGGAACAGCCCTGCTGAAAGGCATAGCCGACGTTTTGGCCCATCGTTTGGGGCTCAGCATTCGCGTTACCGATGACGTGGGGTATTGTGTGGCTCGCGGAATAGGCATCGCAATGAATCATTTTGAATTACTTGAAAATGGTGATTATCGCTTCGCCACAATGCAAGATTTGCTGTAAAAAACGCTTGACATAAAGGCGTTTTGCAATTATAATCTATTGGTACGATATGTACGCTGGTGTGGCGGAATAGGCAGACGCAGGGGACTTAAAATCCCCCGGTAGCAATACTGTACCGGTTCAAGTCCGGTCACCAGCACCAAAGCCCCAAGGACGATAAGTTCTTGGGGCTTACTTCTTACCTATTACCTCTTCACTCTTACCTCAAAAAAGTCCTTGGGGCTTTGGGAAGTAATAAGTAAGAAGTAAGAGGTAATAAGTATTTTTTGCAAGGTTTTGCCTTGCTCTTTTTGTTTTATAGTGGTATAATTATGGTAAGAAGGGTGGTATTGTTATGGCAGATAGTCCGTTAATTATAAAATCTAAAGAATTTGCTTTGCAGATTATAAAAGTTTGTAACTATGTAAAACAAACTAAAAAGGAATCCGTTCTCACAAATCAACTTATGCGTAGTGGAACAAGTGTGGGTGCAAACATTCGCGAGGCTTTTTACGGACACGGAACTGCCGACTTTATTGCCAAACTTCAAATTGCACTTAAAGAATGTTCTGAAAGTGAATATTGGTTAGAACTTTTAATTGAAAGTGGATATTATGATAACAACGAAATTTTAGAAAAGTGCATTGAGGTTAAGAAGTTACTTGTTACGTCAATAAATACTGCTAAAAGTAAATTAAATAAATAACCCAAGGCGATGATGATATGCTTAAAGCAAAATTTTCTATAAAATTTTATATTGTTGCAATTCTTTTGCTTGCTATGGTTATATTTGGTTGGTATGGAATATATTTTTTAAATGCCAACGAAATACTTACGGAAGACAATACCGCCATGGACTCTGATTATAAGTTAATCTTTAC
>JAZQSG010000128.1:0-11387 GCA_045630025.1 Acutalibacteraceae bacterium | reverse complement strand
CATCATCACCAGGCACAGCAACAAGGACAATAATCGTACACAGATTCTTTTTTTCATTTCAACACATCCTTTCGGTTTTGTAACTATATTTTAGCACTTTTGTGAACGAAATTCAAGTGTTTTTATAGCTTTTGTCACAATTTATTGAAAAAGTAAGCCCGTGGGTACCCACGGGCTAAAATGCACAGTTCTGATTATTCTGCTTTCATTCGCAAGAAAGAGCCAACCGTTACGGGCTTTTCGTAGGGGATGCGGATTATCATTGTGGGCTTGTTTGCCACCTCAAGGGGCTCACCCTTTTCATCAGTCATTAAAGAGGTATCAACCTCAAAGGGTGGACAATAGGGCTGCAGACAATCCAGCACAGCGCCACGCTGAAACTTATTTTTTAAAGAAGCAACAATGCATCCATCCTCGTACCCCTCAACCACGGCGGCAACGGTGTAATCACGTATATACCCCGCGGTTTTGTAGGTTTGAGAATCGGTGGGCTTGCCGTAATAAAAACCCGTAGAATAGGTGCGGTGGCTGATTTTGTTAAGCTCTTCAACCACCCATTCGGGGCAAGGGGCGGTATTATCGGCGGCAAAGGCATCAAGTGCGCCCCGATAAGCATTGGTGGTAACCGCCACGTAATAATGGGATTTTGCCCTGCCTTCAATCTTTAAACTGCTTATGCCTGCGTTGGCAAGGTCGGCTATATGCTGAGCCATACACAAATCGTCGGCGTTAAGTATATAGGTGCCTTTATCGGTTTCGGTTATATCAAAATATTGGCCGGGCCTTGTCTGCTCCATAAGCGAATAGCTCCAGCGGCAGGGCTGGGCACAATCGCCGTGATTGGCATCCCTGCCAGTCATATAGCTTGACAGCAGGCAACGACCCGAATAGGAGACGCACATTGCGCCGTGCACAAAGCTTTCAAGCTCAAGCTGAGAAGAGGTTTTGGCACGAATTTGCGCAATCTGCTCTAAAGAAAGCTCGCGGGCAAGCACCACCCTGGAGGCGCCCATTCGGTGAAGAATATCGGCTGTGCGCCAGTTGGTAACGCCCGACTGCACCGACGCGTGAATAACGGCGTTGGGAACGGTGGAGCGCACCGCCTCCATAGTGCCTAAATCACCTATAATAAAGGCATCGGCACCTGCATCTGCCGCCATTTCGGCAAATGCAGGAATGCGCTCTATCTCGTCGTTGTGGGGGGTTACGTTGCAGGTAATATGCACCTTTGCGCCGTGGCTGTGAGCGTAAGCTATGCCTTGGCGCAGCTCGTCAGGTGTGAAATTGGCTGAAGCCGTGCGCATGCCAAACTCGCGGCCTGCAAGATAAACGGCATCTGCGCCAAAATCAACCGCGCATTTAAGGCGTACAAGATCACCTGCGGGGCATAAAAGTTCAGGTGCCTTTATCATGCCCACAACCCCTGACTTCTGAGGCGCTTAATGGTGCTTTCGTGCTGACTTAAGGTGCGATTATAGTAGAACTTGTGGTTCTTATCGGTTACAAAGTAATAGCTTTGACCCAAAGTGCCCTCGTCCGGCTCAAGCACGGCAAGAATGGCGCTGATGGTCATACTGCACTGCGGTCCGGGAGGCAAGCCCTCGTAGCCGGCTTTGGATATGAGATTGCCGTGTTCATCGTAAAGCGCGTAGTTGTTGGTGTTGTATCGGTTATCGGGATAATAGAAGGTGGGGGTTGAGCCAAGATAGTGGGGCTCGTTTTCCCACACAAGGCGGTTGAGGAATACCGATGCAACCTTGGGCATCTCGTCATCAAAGCCGCTGCACTCCATTTGAACGATAGAAGCCATAGCCAAAACGTCGTGCAGATTATTTATGCCGTATTTTTCAAGCTTTTTAATTTTATCTTTATAATCGGGGCAGTGCTCTTTAAGCTTACTGTCCAGATTGCCCATCATACGGTTGATGGCGTGAACGGCATTGGATTCGCCGTAGTTTACGCTGCCGTCTTCATTTTTAACCATGGTGAAAAACTCATAGGTATCGGGATAAAGGTAGCCCTCGAAGGAGTAGTAAACGTTATCAACGGGAATGTTTTTAACAAAATCGTAGTTAAAATCATAACGCTCGGTGTGCTTTAACACGTAGTTAAAGTTGTCGGCGGTGCAAACTCCGTTTTCTTCAAGCAAGCTGCGTATGGTGGCAACCGAAGCACCGTCGGGAATGGTAACCTGAACAGTCTTGCGCTCGTTGCTTTTTTGAAGCTGCTCGATAATGCCGTCGTAGCCCATTGAACCGCTTAAGGTAAAGCCGCCGTATTTTAAGCTGCTGTCTTGACCCTTAAACCTTACGTAAAGGCGGAAAAGCATGGGATAATCGATAACGCCCTCTTCTTTAAGCGTTTCGGCAATCTGCTTGGTGGTCATACCCTTTTCGATTTGCACGTCGGACTCTTTATCGCCAAAAAGGCCAAGCAGGTCATTGGCGCCCAAAATAAGCAACCAAGCCATAAACACGGCTATTAATATAATGGCAATAGCCCACAAAAACGCTCTGAGGGGGCCACCGTTTTTCTTTTTCTTTTTCTTCTTTTTGTTTTCTCGGGCGTTTTCTTTTGAAAGCTTGCCCATATTTACGTCTCGCTCGGAAACGGGCTGCTGTCTGCCCTGCTCCCGTGCCTTTTCTTTGCGGCTGCGGATGCGGGAAGCGTAATCATCACTGATTTTAAAGCCGCCGCCTATAACAAAATCATCCTCTGCAGGCACAACGGGAGCCGAGCCCAAAGAGCCGCCCGTAATCTCTTCCGGGGTAATGGCACCCTCGTCCTGAGGTTGAGGGGCGTTTGCCTTTTTTGGCTGCCCGGGAGCATCGTATCTGTTGTCGCCATTGCTGAAAATATCGCGATAATCACTCATTTTTCAGCCCTCCTTTATTGGTTATCTTTCTGACAAATTTATCGGTCAAAACTGCGCCCAAGGGCACGTCGTAACGGCCGTGATTAAGTCGGTAACAAAAGTTTTCGGAATAGGTGATGCCCATGGTTTCACCCGTGAACTTTGACAAAAAACGGTCGTAATATCCTCCGCCGTAGCCCAGGCGGTAGCCAAAGCTGTCTAAAGACAGGGCGGGCACAACCGCAAGCCCCCCATCCTCCATCTGCCAGACGGGCAGGTCTTCGGTGGGCTCAAGCACCCCGAAGGAGCCGGGCTTTAGCTGATTTATATCGGTTATATAGTGGAACACCATATCCCTTGTGCCGCTTATGCATCGGGGTAACGCAACCCTTCTGCCGTGGCTTAAGGCATGTTCGATTATTGAAAAGGTGTCAACCTCTATTGCAGTAGAAGCGTATATAAGCAAGGTGTCACATTCACGGTATTGATAGGTGGATATGAGCCGTTGCCGTATGCGGGAGTCAAGGCGAGATTTGTAACGCTTGTCTAACTGCAGTCGACGCTGTTTTATATCTGCGCGCAGGTTGCCCTTATATTCGCGTAGATCTATTTTTGGCATTTCATTGATTTTCCTATCGCATTGGATTTTTTGTCGCCGCATATTTTGCGAACAATCTCGAGGCCAAACTCAATGGCGGTGCCTACTGCCCTGCCCGTAATTACGTTGCCGTCGGCAACCACTCGGTCGTTGGGGATTTCGGCGCCTTTAAGAAAAACCTCGTAGCCGTCAAAGCAAACCGCTTTTTTGCCCTCAAGCAAACCAAGGTTGCCCAAAATTGAGGGTGCGGCGCAAATGGCGGCAATAATTAAATCTTTTTCAGCGGCAATGGCTATGCACCTTTGCACCGTCTCGCTCTTTTCAAGATTGAGGGTGCCGGGAATGCCGCCGGGCAAAATTATGCCCGTCATATCGGAGGGGTCAAGCTTATCCTCGGTTATGTCGGCCATTACGGTTATACCGTGGTTGCCCGTTATAAATTTGCCGCCGATACCGACGGTGGTAACATCTAATTCTGCACGGCGAATGGTATCAACCGTTGCAATGGCCTCGGTTTCTTCAAAACCGTTGGCAAGAAAACAGTATAACATTTTATCTCCTTCTGTCGCGCGGGCGACTGCAAATCACAGCGTATCCTTAACGGCGGCGTAAACCTCGTCAGCAATATCCTGACGGGTGCGCACCTGCCCGTTTTCACTGCAGTGAACTACCGTCCAGCCCAGGTGGTCGGCGGCGTAAAGAGCTGCCTCGCGACAGTGCTCAAGATAGTTTACGTCACGCTCGTGAATATCTTTTTTGCCCTCGTCACCTTGGTAGCGGCTGCTCATCAACTGCTGTGACACCTGAATGGGCATATCAAGAAACACAACTGCATCGGGCTTGGGAATGCCCAACAGTTCAAATTCAAAATTGTAAAGCCAATCAAGATACCGATCGCGATCGGCCTTATCAAGCTTTGAGGCCTGATGAACGGCGTTGGAGGTGGTATAGCGGTCGCAAATTACCGTTGCACCGTTAAGGTATGCCTTGCCCCAATCGGTTTTGAAGGAGGCGTAGCGGTCAACGGCATAAAAGGCCGATGCCGCATAGGCGTTAACATCCCCCGGCTCGGTGCCGAACTGACCTGCAAGATACATTTTAACAAGAGCGCTTGAATCGCTGTCGTATGCGGGAAACTTGACGTAAACAACGTCGCCCGTTAAATGCTGACGCAAAAGCTCAAGCTGTGTGGACTTGCCGCTGCCGTCAAGCCCTTCCAGTACGATTATTCTGCCTTTCATTCGCCTTTACCCCTCATCTCGAGAAAGTGCTTGCGAACCTCGGCTGCCTTGCCGCAGGTCATCTTGCCCTCTTTACAGGGGCCGTTTACACAAGGGGGGCCTGCCTTTGAGAAAAGGTCGGGCGCTACCTGCAGGCAAAGGGCCAGCATTTGGTTGGCAACCTCTCTGATTTCCCACTGGGCACGGTTGCAGCAGCGGTGAGCAAAGAAGTTATAAAGACTGCGGGCGTTCATGGTTACTATCATTTTAGTGGCGCAGGCGTTGGGAAGCACGAAGCGAGCATCCTCAATAGCGATTTTTTCTGCCGCTTTTGCTGCTTTGCCCTCATCCATTCCCCGGGCCACAAGAGTTGCCTTGTGCTTGGCGGTAAGTATTTCGGCAAGACGGTCATAATCTTGCTGGGCGCGCTGCATACTGCGCTGATAGATTTCGGCCGCTTCACTGTCGGCGGCTATTTCGGGGGGCAGCACGTACTCAAACTGGTCAAGCTTAACGTAGCGCTGGCTTTGAACCGAATAAGAGGCGATGCGGTGCCTTGTAATTTGTGCAAGAAGAGCGCGGGATACACCCTCGATACCGAAGGTGAACGTGGCGTGCTCAATGGGGCTTTCGTGACCTATTTGAGCAAGCATCTCAACAAAGGATGCTGCCTTTTCATCGGTAAGACCATCCATTATACCCTCGATGGTAGAGGCAGAATAGCACAGCTTTGCGGCAGATGCCACGGTTTTTTCAGGCATAGGAGTATGGGCAAGTAAAACAACCTTAACGCTCATAATTAGCATTCCTTTCCGTTTAAATATATACTTGACTTAATTATACCAAAAGAGGTTTGAATAATCAACAGTTTATTTGCATTAGGACCCTGCTTTTCGCTTTTGTTTTTTATTTGGTTGCATCTTTGGGCAGAGTTTGAAAAAGCGCACAATAATCAGCGCTATTTTTCGTCAAATTTGATGAGATTTTGACTCTTTTCTTATTTAACAAAGTGTGTTATTATAATATACAGAAATTTTTGCATATAAAAGGGGTTTGATCTTAATGTCAGAACAACATTCATTAGTAGGACCGCTCGGTATAATTGCTATGCCCGGTTGCGAAGAAATTGCTGCCAAGGTTGACAGCTACATTCACTCTTGGCGCGGCGATGATATCGAAACCTACAACATTCCCGTTACCTGCCCCCGCTTCGGCTCAGGTGAGGCAAAGGGTCTTGTTAAGACCAGCGTTCGCGGTCACGATATTTTCATCATCTGCGACGTATTTAACTACGGCATCAAATACCGTATGTACGACCAGGTTGTTCCCATGAGTCCTGACGACCATTTCCAAGATCTTAAGCGCATTATTGCCGCTTTGGGTGGTAAGGCACGCCGCATCACCGTAATCATGCCCATGCTTTATGAAGGCAGACAGCACCGCCGTTCTGCCCGCGAATCTCTTGACTGCGCATCTGCATTGCAAGAGTTGGTAGCAATGGGTGTAACCAACATCATCACCTTTGATGCTCACGACGCCCGCGTTCAAAACGCTATCCCCCTCAACGGCTTCGAAAACGTTCATCCCACCTATCAAATGATCAAGTCTCTTATTAAAAACGTGCCCGATATTAAAATCGACCACGACAACGTTACCATCGTATCTCCCGACGAGGGCGGTATGAGCCGTTGCATCTATTACTCTTCTGTTTTGGGTCTCGATTTGGGTATGTTCTATAAGCGCCGCAACTATTCTATAATCGTTAACGGCCGCAACCCCATTGAAGCTCACGAATACTTGGGCAACGACATTTCAGGCAAAGACGTTATTATTGTTGACGATATGATTTCTTCCGGTGATTCCGTGCTTGATATCGGCAAGAAGCTTAAAGAGCGTAACGCTCGCCGCATCTTTGTGTTTGCTTCTTTCGGTCTTTTTGTTGAGGGCTTTGAAAACTTCGACAAGGCATACGAAGCCGGCTACATCGACAAGGTGTTTACCACCAACCTGGTTTACGCCAAGCCCGAGTTGCTTGAAAAGCCCTGGTACTGCCGTGTTGATATGAGCAAATACATCGCTTTGATTATCAACACCATTAACTATGACGAATCTATCAGCGGTTTGTTGGCACCCATCGACAAGATTAAGGCATTGATTGCCAAGCATCAAGAGCAATAATTAATAGATTAAAAACCCGAGTCGAAAGACTCGGGTTTTTTGTTTGGTTTATTTATAGATGTTGGAATTTTCTAACTCTATTTGTGAATCAATAGCGTCTTTAAAGTTGCCTATCGCTTCGTCAAGATTCCATTTTTTATCGACTATTTTCGCCCAGAAATTCCATTGTTCAGTATAAAGGGTGCCCACACAATCAAAAACGGTTGGCGTGGTTTTTTGGCTTAATGCTTTAAGCCATAAATCGCCCTTATCGTTAAGCCACACGCTAAGGTCGCTTGATTCATTCGGCGTCTCGCCTTTTGTATAAATTTCGCGGGCAATGATGTAGTTTACTGCGCCCTGGGGATTTTTGGTTGCATTGTTTACGGCGTATGCATAGTAAGCGCCACCCGTGATAGATTTGCCCTTTGTTACCTCGGGGAAAGGCACCACACTGAACTTTTTGGCATAAGCAGCACCCATACCGACATACATATCCTCTATCTCGCGAGCAGCGCTGCTTGAGGCGGTAGCCAGCATTGCCAATCGATTATTTGCGATGCTTGAGCTGCTTGAAGCAAAATAGCCATTGGCTTTCGCATCTCTAATCATTTGCATTGCCTTTTTTACGCCCGCGCTTTCAATATTATTAACAAGCTTGCCGGACGAATCAACAGAAATAATCTCAACGTTATTCATTTGTAAAAAGAAGCGGTAGTCCCATCCGTAGAAGGGATAATAATCGGCCATATCGTCATTATTTTTATCAACAGACGCAACCTTTTTGCACACCTCTAAAAAGTTGGCGTAGGTCCATTTTCCTTCTTCAAAATACATTGAGGGAGTTTTGGTAACACCGCAAGCGGCAAGCACGTCGTTATTAACGATTATTACGTTGGGCACGTTTGTGTGGGTGCCGATGCCGTATACTTGACCCTTGTAAGCCGTTATTCTTTTGTTGAGGGCGTTGCTTTCATCCAAAGCGGGGTGGTCAAGGCCCACTACGCCCAGCGCCTTGAGCTCGCTGATGCTGTAAACGTTGTAGCGCATTGCCATTTTGGGCCAGGTTTTATTTTGCAGCAGCACCACGTCGGGAGCATCGTTTGCGGCATATTCTACAAAAAATGAATTTGAATATTGCTCCCAGCTTATTCGACGCAGGGTAAGCTCGGCACCGTATTCTTTTTCAAAGTATTCGGCAAAATCCTTTTCGCTGGATTTAAAGCTGTAGGCATCCACACTGCCGCTATCTTTAAGGGCCTTTGCAACCTGAGTGCTTACGTTGTAGGTAGGCACTTTAGGTTTGGCGGCTTCGGGCTTGTTGACAAAGGAAATTGACGGTTTGAAGGTGTTTGAGGACACCGCGCTTTGTGTGGTGGCTGAGCTTGAAGGCGAACCCTGCTGGGAATTGATATTTTGCCCGTCGTCTTGCACTTCCGTGCCTTTGTTGCCACCCTTTTCTTCGTCCTGTTGAGAGGCGCCGACAGAGGAGACATTGCCCAACTGCACCTCTTGACCGCAGGCGGTCAAAGAAAAGACAAGCAATACTATTAAAATTAAACAAATAATTCGTTTCATAGTAATCAGCTCCTTTAATTTAATTGTAGCACATCGTTCACACCAATTCAATCTTTAAAACACAACAACATTTACAATAAAAACATCATTATTTGCAATTTTCTTTGCATATAATTGGTGATAATATTATAGTTAATCTACACACGTAAGGGGTTTTATGCCATTATGAAAGCTTTTATGGATAATGACTTTTTGCTGACCACCGAAACCGCCAAAGAGCTTTATTACAAATACGCTGCCGACATGCCTATAGTTGACTATCATTGCCACGTAAGTCCTCAAGAAATTTATGAGGACGTGCGCTTTGAAAACATCACCCAAGCATGGCTTAAGGGCGACCACTACAAGTGGCGCCTTATGCGATCAAACGGGGTTGACGAAAAATATATTACGGGCGATGCTTCCGACCGCGAAAAATTTCAAAAATTTGCCGAGGCACTTCCCCGTGCAATCGGCAACCCCATGTATCATTGGTGCCACCTTGAGTTGAAGCGCTATTTTGGATATGAAGGCGTACTTAACGGCGAAACCGCCGAAGAGGTTTGGAATTTGACCTGTCAAAAGCTTGCTGAGCCCGATATGTCGGTAAGGGGTATTATTGAAAAAAGCAAGGTTGCCTTTATCGGCACCACCGACGGCCCTGCCGACACCCTTGAATGGCACCGTTTGATCAAAGAGGAAGGCAAGCTGAACGCCACCGTTGCCCCCTCTTTCCGTCCCGATGCTGTGCTTAACATAGACAAGGCGGGCTGGCTTGGTCAAATTGACGCCCTTGCCAAAGCGGCAGATATGCCCATTGTTGACCTTGCATCCTTAAAAGCCGCCCTTGAAAAAAGAATTGAATTTTTTAACGAGATGGGCTGTCGCGCCAGTGACCACGGCCTTGACAAGATGGTTTTTTGCGAAACCGACGATAAGCAGGCAGATAAAATTTTGAAGCTTGGGCTTAAAGGCAAGCCCGTTTCTGCCCTTGATGCAGAAAAACTTAAAACCTGCCTTATTATATTCTGCGCCAAGCAATATAACCGTTTGGGTTGGGTTATGCAGCTTCACTACAACTGCCTTAGAAACCCCAACTCTGCCATGTTTGCCAAGCTTGGACCCGACCACGGCTTTGACTGCATAGGCCCCGACAACGGCGGCGCTAAATTGGCCAAGCTGCTAGACACCCTTTATGCCTGCAACGGTTTGCCCCGCACGGTTATTTACAGTCTTGACGGCAACGACAACGCCTTTATAGATTCTTTAATCGGCTCTTTCCAGGGCGCAGGTGTAAGAGGAAAAATTCAGCACGGCAGCGCCTGGTGGTTTAACGACACCCTTGAGGGTATGCGCAATCAGCTTAAAAGCTTGGCATCCTTAAGCATTTTGGGCAATTTTATTGGAATGCTGACCGACTCACGCAGCTTTTTGAGCTATACCCGTCACGAGTATTTTCGTCGCATTCTTTGCCAAGTTATAGGCGAATGGGTTGAGGGGGGCGAGTATCCCCTTGATATGAATCAGCTGGGTGAAATTGTTAAAGATATTTGCTGCGAAAACGCCTTAAGGTATTTTGGCTTGGAGGAAAAACAATGAGTATGAAGCTTTCTTTCAGATGGTACGGCGAGGATGACCCCATTTCGTTGGAGTATATCTCTCAAATTCCTAATATGCGCTCTATCGTTTCGGCCGTTTACGACGTTAAGCCGGGTGAGGTTTGGCCCTGTGAAAGTCTTGAAAAGATGAAAAAGCAATGCGATGAGCACAACCTTGTTTTTGACGTGGTTGAATCTATCCCCGTTCACGAGGATATTAAGCTGGGCAGAGGCAACCTTGACAAGTTGCTTGAAACCTATTGCGAAAACATAAGACGCTGTGCAAAATACGGCGTTAAGTGCGTTACCTACAACTTTATGCCCGTTTTTGACTGGACTCGCACCCAGCTTGATAAAAAAGCGGCCGACGGCTCTACAAGTCTTGTTATGTATTGGGAGCAAATGAAGGGCCTTGACCCACTTAAGGATGATATACATCTGCCCGGTTGGGATTCAAGCTACACCCAAAGTGAGGTGCGCGAGCTTATTTCGGCCTATGGCGAATTGGGCGAGGACGGACTTTGGCGCAACCTTGAGCGTTTTGTAAAAACGGTTATGCCCGTTGCCGAAGAGTGCGGCGTAAGAATGGCTATTCATCCCGACGATCCCCCTTACCCCATTTTCGGTTTGCCCCGCATTATCACCTGCGAGGCCAATCTTGACCGCTTCTTAAAGCTTTACGATAGCCCTGCAAATACGCTTTGCCTTTGCACAGGCTCTCTCGGTTGCTCACCGCAGAACGACATTCCCAAGATGGTAGAAAAATATTCTGCTGCCAACCGTATAGGTTTTATGCATCTTAGAAACGTAAAGATTTTAGAAGATACAAGCTTTGAAGAATCAGGACATCTTACGCGTGAGGGTAGTCTTGATATGAACGAAATTATTAAGGCGCTTGTAAAAACAGGCTTTACGGGATATTTCCGTCCCGACCACGGCAGAATGATTTGGGGCGAAACGGGCAAACCCGGTTACGGTCTCTACGACCGCGCGCTTGGAAGTGCGTATATCAACGGTCTTATCGAGGCAAACGGCGGAAAATTAAAGTTAGAATAAACATATAGCGGCGTCTGCCGAGATTCCGATTCTGCGAATCGCCGCTTCGCGGTTCGACTCCGCATCGCCGTCACCCTGAGTGGAGCGAAGCGAAATCGAATGGGTCTGGCGATGCTACGCTCAGAATGACACGGCAGACCGCAAACAACAAACTTAAACATCCCCCAAAGGAGAAAAGCAATGATAAATCTTCCTCTTAACATTGATTACACCGGCAAGGTGGTAGTAGTAACCGGCGCAGGCGGACTTATTTGCTCCGCTATGGCTCGCGCTTTTGCGCAGTCCGGCGCGAAGGTAGCGGCGCTCGACCGCAACCTTGCAAACGTAGAGAAGCTCGCAAGCGAGCT